>NZ_FUXM01000003.1 GCF_900167165.1 Carboxydocella sporoproducens DSM 16521
AGCCGCAAGGCTTTGAGCGGACCGGTACTAATAGGTCGAGGTCTTAACCTCAAAAGAACTCTGTGCGGTTTTGAGGGAGCAATCCCTTGAATTGAATAATGTTCCCCGATAGCTCAATGGTAGAGCGCCCGGCTGTTAACCGGTAGGTTGCAGGTTCGAGTCCTGCTCGGGGAGCCAGTCCGGTGGCAATGGCGGTGGGGCAACACCCGTTCCCATACCGAACACGGCAGTTAAGCCCACCAGCGCCGATGGTACTTGGACCGCAGGGTCCTGGGAGAGTAGGTCGCTGCCGGACAAAGAACCCCTCTGATCAGAAGATCAGAGGGGTTTTGCATTTCATCGCAGTTTCAGGTAAGGAAAATAAAAGGAATTGCTTGGAATTTGTCGAATTGATATATCTGACAGGGAATGGGGGGAGACCGATATGGAATTAAATTTGGAGCAAAGAAAATTAATTCAGCTAAAACCAAATGGTCAATGTTTAATTAAAGGAGTAGCTGGTTCTGGTAAAACTACAGTTGCGGTCTATCGGATCCCTTTTTTGCTTAATTATTATTGTTATCAGCCGGATGACAATGTACTTCTGGTGACTTTTACTAAAACACTCACAAATTATATAAAATATTTATATGACAGGGTTAACGATGAGGATAAATTACCATATCCAAGTCTTTTTAGCCCTGAAAATGCAAGGGTTGAGATTATTAATATTGATAGCCTGGTTTACAAATACTTTCAGCAATATCAGCTTTGTAATAATGTTAGATTTAATTTATTAACTGATAAAAGGTTAGCATATACATATCTGGCTCAGACAATAAATGAGTTAAAGAGACAATATTCGAATATTTCACTACTTGATCAGCAACATATAATTTTTTTATATGATGAAATTGATTGGATAAAATCCTGTAATTATCTTGAACTAGAAGAATATCAAAATGCAGATCGCCTGGGTCGCATGGGGAAGCAGGGCAGTGATGGACCTAAGAAGTTGCCCAAAAACTCGGAGACTAGAAGAGCAATTTTTGAATTAATGAAACTGTATAATGAAAAATTAAGAAGCAGCGGATACGTGGATTTTAAGGATATGGCGTTGTATGCTTTGAAGCAGGCGAAAACTAAAGTTGATAAAAAGTATACGCATATAATTATTGATGAAAGTCAAGATTTGACACGGGTACAATTAGAGTTACTTAAATTGCTTTATAATGAAAAAGATTATTCCAGTATATGTTTTATTGCTGATACAGCACAAAGTATTTATCCACACTCATGGTTAGTTAAGGGCAGGAGCTTTGCCAGTATTGGTTTTGATATGACAGGTAGGAGTTACTCGTTATCCAAGAATTATCGTACAACAGCCCAAATTGCTAAAGCGGCTTACAGTCTAATTGAAAAGGACCCTGAGATTATCGAGGATGAGAACTTTGTTCAACCATCTTTAATAGATAGACAGGGAAATTTTCCTGTAAGACGATATTTTACTTCTCCCCAGGATGAAGCAGAGTATATCGTTCGTGAGCTGGGTCAATATGTATTGAAAGCTTATAATCCTAAAGACATAGCTATAATTGCGAAAAATAAAGAGCAGCTCAGATATATTAAAGAACAGTTGGATAAAGCTCAAATTACGGCAAATATATTTGAACGTAAAGAGATGGATTTTGAACATGAGGGTATAAAACTGGTAACAATCCATTCTGTAAAGGGATTAGAGTTCAAAGTTGTATTTATTATTGGACTTAATTCAGGCATTATACCATACATATCTTATGCAGACGAAGAAGGGCGGTTGGTACAGGAAACAACAGACAGAAAACTGCTTTATGTAGGAATGACCAGAGCAAATGATATGTTATATTTGACTTGTAGTGGCCAGCCATCTAAATTTTTGCAAGAAATAAATTGCGAGTTTTTGCGCCTTTCGCCTCGAGCTAAAATTGGCTGTTATTATCAGATACCGATTGAAAAATACCAATTTAAAGAAAAAATTATCGATCTTTTTTCACGAGAAGAACAAGTAAGGCAATGGTTGATCAATGAGCTGCAAGAAAAATATAAATATCCTTTAGCTTTGTTGGACGTTGAATATCAGGTAAATTCTTTTTCTAAAGTTGGTCTTGTTGATATAGTCGTATCAATATATCGTAAAAATTTGCGAATACCTTATATTTTTGCTGAAGTAAAGGCTTTAGGAAGAGGCTTGCATAATGGCTTGGAACAATTAAAAAGTTATATGAGTAATGAAAAAAATTGTCAATATGGTTTATTAACTGATGGAAATGAAATGGTTTTTCTTGATAAAGACCTGCAAATGATCGATGATATTCCCGAGTTCGGCTCATGGATGTTGCCTGAATATATTATCAGGTACGAGTTCCACGATTTGAAACGAAACAGGACTTTCATTTTGGAGTTAGATCAGGATAACCCGGATGAACTAGTTGTTAGAAGCCAGGATGCTTACTCAGAAAAATATGATTTTGCTCAATTATCAGCAATAAATGTTTACAGTAGTGTTGCTGCTGGTAACCCCACTGAGATTTTTGAAGAGCCTTTAAAAGAGATGTTATTACCGGAGGAATGGTTTAATAAAGCAAACGAGTATTTTATACTCCAGGTAAAAGGGGACTCAATGATTGGAGCCAACATTGCAAGTGGGGATATGGTACTTGTACAAAGACAAACAACAGCTCAAAATCGTGATATAGTAGTTGTTGCTTTAGGAGAAGAAGCTACTCTAAAACGTTACGTTCCAATGGGAAATAGTGTTATTCTGATGCCGGAAAATAAAAATTATGAGCCTATTCTAGTCCAGGATACAAAAGCACAAATTATAGGAGTTGTGATAGGGATAATAAAACTTGTCTAATTTTGAGAGCCAAGGGGGCAAGCCGATGCCGGGAAATGCAATTACCGGAGAAGAGCATGGCCTAATATATTATCTATCTAAAGATTTACAGGAAGCTAAAATGGTAAAACTAATTGTTTCTTTTCTAATGGAGCAAGGAGCTGAATTGCTGGTAAATGACTTAAAAACCCTGGCTGCAAAGGGAGTCCCAATTCGCATTTTAACCGGACGATATCTTAATATAACTGAACCGTCGGCAGTTTACTTGCTGAAAAAAGAACTAGGAGACAGCCTGGATATCCGTTTTTTTAACCGACAAAATGTCTCTTTTCACCCTAAGGCTTACATTATTGAAAAGAAAAAGGCTGGGGTAATCTATATAGGTTCGTCTAATCTTTCCCGCTCCGCGTTAACTAATGGGGTAGAATGGAATTTCCGGTTGGAGGAGCAGGTGGCTCCTGAAGATTATGCTCAGTTTGTTGCCGCCTTTGACCGGTTATTTGAAAGGCAGTCGGAGAAGGTTACGGATGAAGTTTTGATGGAATATGCTGCAAACTGGCGCAGGACTATTTTTAGCGAAGACCGTCCACAGACGGAAGAAATAGTAAGGCCAAGAGGGGCACAGATTGAAGCTTTATATAATTTGGCTGAGTGCAGAAGAAATGGCTATAAAAAAGGGTTAGTGGTTGCTGCAACAGGTATAGGCAAAACATATCTTGCGGCTTTTGATAGTAAAAAATATGCCAGAGTGCTGTTTCTAGCCCACAAAGAAGAGATTTTACGACAGGCAGAGGCTAGCTTCGCTAAAGTTCGTCCTGGAGCAAAGACTGGCTTTTTCTCTGGGCAGGAGAAAACGCTTGATGCTGAGCTGCTTTTTGCAACTGTGCAAACCCTGGGCCAAGAACGTTATTTAAAGCCGGAAGTGTTTTCTCCCGACTATTTTGACTACATTGTTGTGGATGAATTTCATCATGCAGCGGCTGATAGCTATTTACGTGTGCTAAATTACTTCAGGCCCAAGTTTTTATTGGGACTTACGGCAACTCCGTACCGGATGGATAATAGGGATATTTTTGCTCTCTGCGACAATAATGTTGTTTATGAAATTTACCTGGCTGATGCCATTAATCGTGGACTGCTGGTACCTTTCCGCTATTATGCTTTTTATGATGATACTGATTATGACCGAATCGCTTTCAGAAATGGTCATTATGATATTAAACAACTGGAAGCAGCCCTTTCACAAAATCGCAGAGCAGGTCTGGTTCTAGAAAAGTATAAAATGTTTCAGAAAGAGAAGGCAATAGGTTTCTGTGCGGGTATTCGTCATGCAGAGTATATGGCGGAATATTTTAATCAGCATAAGGTTCCGGCTGCGGTGGTACACAGTGGGCCTTCTGAGTCCAGATACTATCTGCCCCGACAGGAAGCAATTAGCCAGCTGGTGGAAGGCAAACTCAAGGTAATTTTTACCGTCGACATGTTTAATGAAGGCGTAGATATTCCAACAGTAGATATGGTTATGTTCTTACGACCGACTGAGTCATATGTTGTCTTTTTACAGCAGCTGGGTCGAGGTTTGCGTAAGGCAGAAAATAAAGAATATCTGACGGTGTTGGATTTCATCGGTAACTATAAGCGAGCCCATCATATTCCTTATTTATTAGCTGGGAAAAACCCCATGGCTGTTGAGGGGAAGAAATTTAGATTACCTCATGAAATTGATTTTCCAGAAGGCTGTATAGTAAATTTTGATTTCAAACTCATTGACCTTTTCCAGGAACTGCGGAAACGGGATCCGCTGACACAAAGGCTTAAAGACGAGTTCTGGCGGCTTCAGGATGAGTTGGGGCGCCGGCCCACAAGACTGGATATTTACCTTGGCAGCGATATACCCCTTCGCCACTTCCTTAATATGGACGGCTGGCTGGGTTTTTTGGCCAGTATCGACCAACTGACAGCAGAAGAGCAAAACTGGCTTAACAATAATGTTGCTGCATTTTTAAGAGAACTGGAGAAAACCAGTATGACTAAGTCGTATAAAATTCCTACTTTGCTCAGCTTTATTGAAGACGATAGGTTATTACACAGTGTAAATAAATCAAGGCTGATACATGTATGGCGTGAATATTATTCTGATCCAGTACATGAGCAGGATATGGTCAGGGACAAAACCACCAGAACCTGGAGAAACTGGGATGATGAAAAACTGGCCCGACTGGCAATCCGTAATCCGGTTTTTTACTTATCGCAAGGCCGGTTTTTCCACTTCGATGAAATTAACCAGGTATTTACCTTAGACAGTTCCATTGTGGAACATATTAGTCCGTTATTGGCGGAACATGTCAGGGATATTTTGACCTGGCGCAGCACTGAGTATTTTGCGACACGATATAGAAGGGGTGAGTAATGATGGATTGTATTTTTTGTCAGCTGCCGAAAGAAACCTTTATTGCTGAAAATGAGCTTGCAGTTGCTATTTTTGACAAGTTTCCTGTTAATCCTGGGCATACGCTGGTAATTCCCAAGCGTCATTTTGCAAATTTTTTTGAGGCGACTGGAGAAGAAATAATGGCTATTTATGATTTGTTACAGGAAGTAAAAAGGATACTTGAAACGCAATTCAAGCCCGATGGCTATAATGTTGGAATAAACGTAGGGCAAGTAGCTGGACAGACTATCATGCATCTGCATGTCCATGTCATTCCCCGTTATCAGGGGGATGTGGATAAGCCCCGCGGTGGGATAAGAAACTTGAAGCCAAATTTAGTACCTTATGTGGAGGAACTGTAGAGATGAAGGTTTATAACAAACTGGTGAGAGATCGAATACCAGAAATCATTGAACAGACCGGCAAAAAGGTGGAGTATGAAGTGGTGGAGGATAATGAGAAAGTGATCCAGCTGCTGGAAGAGAAACTTCTGGAGGAATGGCAGGAGTATAAGGAGAGCGGGAGTGTGGAGGAGATTGCCGACCTGCTGGAGGTGTTGTTTGCTATAGCCGAGAGGAAAGGGATAAGCAGGGATGAGTTATTGGAGCTGGCAAGAAAGAAGGCAGAGGAACGAGGGGGGTTTAGGAGAGGGGTGGTTTTGATTGGAACATATTGATAATTGTTGCTTAAATCGATAATTTAAGAAGGAATCCACTTTCATCAGGGCGAACTAAAAATACTGACAAATCGCCAAAAAGGAAGGTTCTAATGAAGCCAGAGCTAAACCTCTTCGCTGTTATTCCTGAAAAATTTTTCAGCGTCCTGGCCAGCCCCCTCAAAGAGGACTATGCTAATATCCTCTTCCGCATTTTCCACCAGTACCGGTTGACCAATTTCGGTTTATCCAGGGAAGTTTTGCTGGATATCATCATTGATTACCTGGAGGAAAAGGCGGAAGATGAACAATTTACCCGTCTGCTCGATGAAAGCGTCTGGGAAGAAAGCCTGGACCTGGGCAGCTCGCCCCGGGACCGGGCCAGCTTTGTTTTGCGCAAACTGGAGGAAACGGGCTGGATTACCAGAGAAACCCTGGTCAATTATGAAGAATATATCAATCTCACCGATTATGCCATTCAAATCCTGGACTTGCTGGACAAAATCCGCAAAAACCACCGGGCGGAATACCAGGGTTATGTATTTGCTACCTATACTTTACTTTACACCGAGGAGGCCAGCCGGCAGGGGGCCATGGCCCTGGAAAAGGCCTATGAGCAGACGGAAGCCCTGCTCAACGGGCTGAAGGCGTTAAGTCATAATATCAAGCGCTATATTGAACGGGTTCAGGATGAACTGGATCCGAAGGCCATCTTGCGCCTGCATTTTGAAGATTATAAGGCGGAGATTCTGGACCGCAGTTATCACCGGTTGAAAACATCGGATAACGTTTCCCGCTATCGGCCTAAAATCGTGGACAGGATCAACCAGTGGTACAATGATGAAAACTGGGTACAGGAAGCGGCAGTCCATGAGGTGCAGCGCCGGCGCCAGGGGGAGCTGACCATAGAGGAGGCGCGAGAGCTGATTTATGGGCGCATGGATTTTATCCGACAAACCTACCTCAACCTGGATCAACTGCTGGAGGAAATCGATCGGCGCAATTCCCAGTATGCCAGTGCCTCTCTGTTGCAGATTCAGTACCGGCTGAACAGCAGCCAGAACCTGGAGGGGCAAATTCTTTCCCTTTTGCAGTACCTGGCCCAGTTGTTAACCGAACAGGCAGCCCGGGGAGATGATGATTTGCCAGCGGCCATGGCTGGACTGTTCAGCCTGTACAGCCAGTCTTATCTGGATGAAAAATCCCTTTATACTCCCCGCCGGGCAGCGCGACAGCACCAGCCGGCAGAAGTGGTGGAAGCGGTTACAGTGGACGAGCGGGTTCGGGCCCAACGGGTGGCGGAACTGCAGGCGCGCCTGGCGGAAAAGCTGACCCGGGACAAAATCAACCGCTATGTGCTGGAGAAACTGGGCGAACGGGAGATGATCCGGGCCGAAGAGCTGGGTATCGAGGCCATGGAGGATTACCTCAAATTGATTTACACGGCAGTCTATGGCCGTTCACAGCGGGTGGACTACCGGGTGGAGTATAGTGGACCGCGGGTAACAGCGGCAGAAGGAGCTTTTGAATTCAAAAATATCGTCATCCGGCGGCGGAAGGGAAGATAACAGGATGAACTGGTATACCCGTTATGAGGGATTGAATAACAGTGATAAAGGGGAATTTAACCGGGTGGTAAATTTATTACTTGCGGTGACTTTTGTCAATAAAAAGCATCCCGACCAGCGCCGGGATTATTATTTCATCGAACGGCATGAGGAAATGTTTCACCAGTATTTGGCCCTGGCCGGCTGGGAGCTGCGACATGATGCTGTCCACGGCGTTTACCAGGCTGTCAACAGTCAGGACTTCAATCGCTTGCGGCTGAAGCTGGAGGAGAGCATTATTCTTCTGCTCATCCGGTTGATCTATGAGGAAAAACGCAAGGAGCTGCATCTATCTGAACACGTTAGTTTCCGGGTGAGGGAGTTGCAGGAAAAATATGCTGCCCTGAAAATCAGCAAACGGCCTATCAATAAAAAGTCTTTGCGGGAAGGGTTGGCCCTGTTTAAGCGTTTTCATCTGCTGGAGGTTCTGGATGGGGATGTGACCGACCCGGAATGCCGCCTCCTGATCTATCCGGCTATTTTGCTGGCAGTCAGGGTGGAGGATGTGCGCCAGGTTTACGAGCGACTGAGCGCCTATGGGGAAGATGGGGAAGAAGGAGAAGCAGAATGAAAGACTTGACGGGGATTAAACTGATCAACTGGCATTATTTTACCAATGAAACCATTCGTATCAAGAACAGTGTACTTTTGACCGGGGACAATGGCTCGGGAAAGTCTACCATTCTGGATGCCATGCAATATGTGCTGGTGGCTGATTTGCGCAAAATCAAATTCAATGTTTCTGCCCATGATGAGACCAAACGGGATCTTTTGGGCTATTTGCGCTGTAAAACCGGCAATGACCGCAGTGATGGCAGGAAGTTTTTGCGCCAGGGGGATATTACTTCTTTTGTGGTCCTGGAATTTTTTGATACTGACAAACAAAAGCCCTTTCTGCTGGGGGTGGTGGCTGATTCCTATGCCGATGACATCAACTGGGACAGCCGCTTTTTTAAAATTGAAAACCAGGCCCTTGCGGATGAGTTGTTTTTCCTGCCCGGCACCAGACGACCGAGGAATATCAAGGTCTTTCGGGACCATTTAAAAAAATTGTCCGGTGCTACCCTTTATCCTTCCGCTGACCAGTATCGGCGGGATTTGCTGCAAAAATTGGGTTCTTTAAATGAACGTTTTTTTGAGCTGCTGGTCAAAGCCATTTCCTTTAAGCCCATTACCGATATCCGGGAGTTTGTCTACAATTATGTCCTGGATGCCAAACCCATTCAGATCGAGGCCATGGTGGAAAACTTCCGCCGTTACAGCGAATACCGCAATCTGGCCCGGCAGACCAGAGAAAAGATTGAGGACCTGACTGCGATTCTGGACCGGTATCAGGAAATCCGGAACCAGCAGGAGACGGCCCGGATGCAGGAGTATATCATCAAAGGGGCTACTGCCGTCGGTCTCAGGGCTGAGCTGGAAGCCAATCTGCGCGACAGCGCCCGGAAAGAAGAAGATTTAAACCGGATCAAAAGCGAGCTGGCCGGGCTGGCCAACCGGGAAGAGGTTCTGGAAGGGGAATGTAACGGCTACCGGGAAGCACTGGCTGCCAGTAGCACTTACCAGTTGATTAAAGACCTGGAAAGGGAGATCAGCTGGCTGGAGGTGGAGGAAAAACGGCTGGAGCAGGACAGGCAAATGCTGCAGGAACTTGCCGCTGCTGAGCTGGCTTCTCTGCGGCGCTTGCTGGCAGCCAATTGTCTAACTGAATCAGAAAAACTGACCCTGGCTCCTTTGCCGCCTCTCCTGACGGCCTTGAGTCAGGGCCAGGGCGGGGAGGAAGCGGCAGCGGTTCTGGCGGCCGGTTTGGCTGCCCTCAAAGAGGTCCAGGCCCGGCTGGACCAGGAGATCTGGACCCTGAAAGGCCGGTTGCAGGAACTGACAGAAAGGGAAGAAAAGTTACGGTCAGAACTGGCCCAGTTGCGCCAGGGACGGTTTGCCTATGACCGGCGGATTACCGATTTACAGGCCGTGATTCGCCAGGGCTTCCGCCAGGATAAGGGGCTGGAAGTGGAAGTATCGATTCTCTGCGAATTGCTGGAAATCAGGGATGAAAAATGGCGGGATGCCGTCGAAGGCTTTTTAAATACCCAGCGCTTCGATCTGCTGGTGGAACCCCGGTATTTTGACTATGCCCTGACCCTGTATGAACGCTATAAAAGGCAGAAAGGGATTTCCGGTGTGGGCCTGGTTAATACCCGGGCGGTGGAAAAATTTATCGACCGCGTGGAAGCCAATGCCCTGGCTGAAGAAGTACTGACGGATAATCCTTATGCTCGTGGTTATGTCAACCAGTTACTGGGCAATGTAATCAAATGTGAAACAGAACAGGAGTTGAAATATCACCGCCGGGCCATCACTCCCACCTGTATGACTTACCAGAACAATACTGCTCGTCAGATTAACTTTAAAGTCTATGAAACCCCTTATATCGGTGAAAAAGCTATTCCCAAACAAATCGCCAAAAAGGAAGGGGAACTGGCTGAACTGGTACGGGAACGGGAACAGCTGGCTGCTATGCTGGCGGAGCGGGAAAGCTGGCGGCGGGAAACGGCGTATAAAGAAGGCAGCTACGCCAAATTAACAGACCGCTTATCTGCTATTACCCGCCTGGCGGCGATACGAGATGAACTGGCTGCTAAACGGGCAGAGCTGGACCGGATGGATCGCTCGGATCTGGAGGCTCTGCAGGGTCAACTGGCTTTGCGGCAGGCGGAACTGAAACAGGTGCGGGAACAGATTAATTTACGCAACCGGGAAGCAGGGGCGGCAGAAGAAGCATTGAAGCGGGCCCGTAATCTGCAGCTGGAGTTAAAGCTGCAAGCCGAGGCAGCAGAAGCGGAATGGGAAGAGTTCAAAAGGCGTTATCCCGAACTGGCGGTCCGGGGTGAGGAAAGTTTGCAGAAAGAGCTGGCCCGCAAAAAGCCGCGGGAAGTGGCGGAAAGTTTTCGCATCAACTACCAGGGCCTGCTAACCCAGATCAATACCAAACAGCAGCAGTTAATGAGCTTGCAGAGCCAGTACAACAACCGGTGGCATTTCGGTGGCCGGATTGACGGGAACGATATCGCGGAATACCGGGCGGAATATCAAAAGCTGGCGGACAGCGAGTTACCGGAATACGAGGAAAAAATCCTTCAGGCTCAAAAAGAGGCTGAGGAGGAATTTAAGGAACATTTCATCTACAAACTAAAGGAAAATATTGAACTGGCTCAATCACAGTTCAACACCCTCAATGATGCCCTGAAAGATATTGCTTTTGGTTCTGACAAATACCGCTTTCTGGTTACTCCCAGCCAGAAGTACAAGCGGTTTTATGATATGATTATGGACACTGATTTGCTGGGCGGTGGCGAATCCCTTTTTGCTTCTCATTTCCGGGAACGGCACCGGGAAGCCATGGACGAGCTGTTTGAGCGCATGGAAAATCAGCACCTGGAAGCGGTAAAAGAAAACGTGGAGTTGTTTACTGACTATCGCACTTTTCTGGATTATGATATTAAGATTTACCATGCCAATGGCGAGGTTTCTACCTTTTCTAAGGTTTGTCGGGAGAAATCCGGTGGTGAGACCCAAACTCCCTATTATGTAGCGATTGTAGCTTCCTTCCTGCAATTATACCGGCTGAAGCACAATCGGGCGGCGGCGCGCCTGGTTATGTTTGATGAAGCCTTTAACCGCATGGACAGCGACCGGGTGGAAAATTTCCTGCGCTTTTTGCGGGACCTGGGCTTACAGGCCCTGATCGCTGCTCCTACCGATAAATGTGAATATATTGCCCCCTATGTCGGCACCACCTTATTAGTGATGCGGGATGGCCATAGCAGCTGGATCGAGGATTATAAAGTGCTGAAGGAAGAGATGCTCCGCCGTTAGGAGGTCAGCGATGAATCAGCATAGCCGTCAGATTCTGCATACTCTTTTAGACAAATATGAAAACAGCGGCAGTTACCGGGGCACCAGCACCAGGCCCCGCCGGCTATTTTACCGATTTACTCCCCGGACCTTGCCAGCCTATTTTGATGATACTTCAGCCCGGCAGAAAGAGGAAATTAACAGCGATATGATCCATTTGGCTGAAGCAGGGGTAATCGAGATTTTCTGGGTGAAACATGAGGAAGGCAATCTCATCCAGAAAGTGGCCCTGAGAATAGAAGGCTTACCCACTGCCTTTCATCTGCTCAGGCGTACGCCGCGCCAGAGCCGGGAAGAGAGTATGCTGGCCCTGGTCCGCAATTACCGGGGCCAGGGTCCCGCCTGGCTGGAAAACTTTCTGGCCTGGCTGGAGGAGCGGCTGCTGCTTCGGGAAGGCATTAGTCCATATCTGGACTTGCATGACATGGAAATAGCCGACCGGGTTCTGACTGCCCTGCAGGCCCTGACAGAGCTACAGGAAGAAACGCCCGAGCGGGTATTCAGCCTGCGGGTGCTGGGACATAGTAAAGCCTGGGCGGCTATTGCTCAGAGGGTCCTGCGGATAGTGCGGGATTTTCACGGGGGCTGGGGCCTGGAGGAGGCCCGGGAGGTCTGGGCGGAATTTGGTCTGGTGGCCAATCCCCAGCATATTTTTGTTCATGGTAACCTCACCCTGCAAGTAGCCGGTGGGATAGTGGAAACCCGCCTTTTCCAGCCTGATCTGGGTCTTTCTGCCCAGCTGATTCAAAATATGCAGGTGCTGGACGTCCAGGCAGACTTCCTCATCACCATCGAGAATTTGACTTCTTTTTATCAATTCATTCGCAAACATCCGGGCCAATATGTGGCAGTCTACCTGGGCGGTTACCACAACCGGTTACGGAGGGAGTTTTTGCAGAAAATCCAGCGTTGCCTGCTGGAGCAGGGCCGGGAGATTCCCTGTTATCACTGGGGGGATATCGATTACGGCGGCTTTGATATTTTCCGCCACCTGGCTGAACACAGTTTACTGCCGCTCAATCCCTATCTGATGGATTCCGAGACCTTGCTGCGGCATCGCCATTTGGCCCTTGCCATCAGTGATGCTTATGCCCGGCGCCTGGCGGGGTTGCTGGATAAGCCAGGATTTGAGGCGTTTCGCGAGGTGATAGAGGTAATGCTGCGGGAAAGAATCCGGCTGGAGCAGGAATCGGTGGAGGTAATTGTGTAGGGGGGAGAAGTTATACAGTGTAGCAGCATTATATTTATCACGAGATAAATTCGACTTAAGTATAGAAATTCCTAATTTCATACAAACAAATTAAGCAAATGATATAATGTTTATAGAGAGGTGATATATATGGAAACGAAAATTACATTAAAACTGGAAGAAGGTAGCGTAAAAAAAGGGGGCTTAAACCCACAGCCGACAACACAAAAACCCGTTTATTCTCCCCCAGCGCAAAAACCGCCGGTAAAACAAGCTTCCCCAAAATAAAAGAAAGAGCCCGTAATGACCTACGCTACAGCTACTGCAAATCCCTGCATAGCTGCCTGCAATCTTTCGACTGCAAACAACCATTACGGAACCTGCAATAACCTTTGCTCGACCATTACAAGTACCTTAGAAGCCGTAGCTGACCTCTCGGCCAGATACGACCTCCAGCGCCGCTGAGGAGCCTGCGGAACCTGGAATGATCTTAGCTCGACCACCAGGCATCCCTTTTGACCCTGCCATGATCCTTCGGACCATGACAGAGCCTGACAGGACACCGGACAGTCTGCCCGCCGACCAATACAGAGCCTTATCCGACCCTGTATTGACCTTTGGCCGACTATTACTGAGCCTTGCGACCCGGTAACAGTCTTGGCTCGGCCATTACGAACCCTTTCCGTTCATTATTGTCTCCAGCGGATAAGATAATATACAGCGAAACAAAAATTTTTTGCAAGGGTGATAGTCATCATGAGAGTACTGATCGTGCCTGATTCTTTTAAAGGAAGTTTGTCGGCCACGGCGGTGGCAGAAGCCATTCGGAGCGGCTGGCAAAGGGTGCGGCCGCAGGATGAGATAAAACTGATACCCATTGCTGATGGGGGTGAAGGGACAGTAGAGGCGCTGCTGACCGCGGTGGGCGGGGAAAAGGTAGATTGCGTTGTGCGGGGCCCCCTGGACCGGCCGGTACAGGCTTTTTACGGCTTGCTGAATGAGGGCCGAACAGCGGTTATCGAAATGGCAGCTGCTTCCGGGCTACATCTGGTACCGGTAGCGGAACGCAATCCCCTGCTGACCACTACCTCTGGTACAGGCCAGTTGATTAAGGCAGCCCTGGATCGCGGTTGCCGGCGGCTGATTATTGGTATCGGTGGCAGTGCCACCAATGATGGCGGAACGGGCATGGCTACCGCCCTGGGGGCCCGCTTCCTGGACCAGGAGGGCCGGGAATTGCCTCCCGGAGGAGGGGCCCTGGTCAATCTGTGGCAGGTGGACCTCTCGGGCCTTGACCCTCGAATCAAAGAGGTGGAAATCCTGGTGGCCTGTGATGTGACCAATCCGTTAATTGGTCCCCAGGGGGCCAGCCGGATCTATGGGCCGCAGAAAGGAGCAACTGCTGAGCAGGTGGAAATCCTGGAAGCAGGTTTAACTCGCCTGGCAAAAGTAGTGGAAGGAGAACTGGGAGTAGCAATTGCTGATTTACCCGGTGCCGGGGCGGCAGGGGGACTGGGTGGCGGTCTGGTGGCTTTCCTGGGAGCTCGTTTGCAACCGGGCTTTCCCTTGATTGCCCGGCAATGCCGGTTGCAGGAGTGGATAGATTGGGCAGAGCTGGTTATCACCGGGGAAGGTCAGCTGGATGGTCAGTCGGTTTATGGCAAAGTTCCGGTAGGAGTGGCGGCTATGGCTAAAGGTAAGCCCGTAATTGTGCTGGCCGGGTCCATCGGGCCGGGGGCGGAAAAAACCCTTACTGCTGGTATTACCGCCTACTTTTCTATTGTCAGTGGGCCGATGGCTCTGGCAGAAGCCATGGAACGCGGCCGGGAGCTACTGGTAGAGACGGCTGAACAAGTGGCCAGGATTTTAACAATCAAGAAGGCGGGGAACGGATGACAACTGACAGGGAAAGAATTGCGGAGTTAGATATATTACGGGGAGTCGCTTTTCTGGGTGTGGTTTTGCAACATGCGATTGGGATTTTTATCCGCAAACCGGATATATACCAGGAAGCGGCTCTGATTCTGGGACTGCTGTTTAATCTGGTGAAATTTGCAGTCCCGATGTTTGTCTTTATTTCCGGAGTTGGATTGCTTTACAATTACTATGAGCAACTTGACTATGCAGGTTTTATTAAAAAACGGAGCCGGGAAATTTTGTTTCCCTATCTCTTCTGGTCGTTGTTGTATTATTACCATTACTATGAGAAATTACCTCTGGATTCTCCCGGGTTGATACGATTCATGCAACAACTGGCAACGGGTAGTGCCGCTTACCATCTCTGGTTTGTGGTAATGATTTTTCAGGTATATCTCTTCTATCCCTTGATATTGCCCATTTATCGCTGGCTGAGACCAAGAGTCCAGAGCTATAAAAGCCTGTACATAATACTGGGAATGGCTGCTTTATTGTATACTGCTTTGATGGGGTTTTCCGCTTACATAGTTCCGGGTGGATATTTTAAATTTGAATCGAGTTTGCTGCAGCTAATTTTTATCAAATACAGGTCTATAAATTTTCTTTACTATAGTTTTTACTTTGTTCTTGGTAGCTTGGCGGCCTTTGCATTGGTGAAATGGCGTGACCTTGTGCTGCGCACCCTGGCCGGTAATAGTGTGGCTTTTGCCGGGCTATTCTTGTGGATTAGTTTAGAGCTTCTCCAGGGAGCAAGAAACGGAGTCGTTAATCTGGCTATATCTACTAGCTTAAAGCCCTCCATGTTTTTTTATACCGTCTCCTCGATTCTGCTGATTTATGGGTTAGCCTTATTAGTGACGAAATATAATCCACTGCTTCAACAAATTCTGAACGGGATAGGTCGCTATTCCTTTGGAGCCTATCTGGTTCATGCCCTGGCCCTGGACTATATTGTCAAACAGCTAACCTGGGCTACTCCGTCCAATTATCTGGAAATGACGCTGATAAGTTTTGGATTAACGGCGGTTGTCTCCTTTTTGTTAGCCTATTTGTCTCAGTACGTGCCTTTCGGGAAACTTGTTATGGGCAATGGCTCCAGGGGAAGAATAGAACTATTATAAAAAGGAACATTGTTTCGATAATCAGAACATGGAGGTAATAAGGATGAATTTCTATTTCACCGAGGAACAACAAATGCTGCGCCAGACGGTACGGCGCATCGCCGAGGAGAAAGTGGCTCCGCGGGCGGCAGAAATCGATGAAACCGGTCAGTACCCCTATGACATCTGGGAGGTATTCAAGGAAACGGGTTTGCTGGGGGTCAGCTTCCCGGAGGAATACGGCGGCTCAGGGATGGGAGCTACCGGGCTCTGTATTGCCATTGAAGAAGTGGCCAAATACTGTTGCAGCTCCGGCCTGATCCTGTTACTCACCTACTTACCCACATTGCCGATTCGCATTGCCGGGACACCGGAACAGAAGAAAAAATACCTTACACCGGTGGCAACAGGTGAAAAACGGGCTTCCTTCTGTCTGACCGAGCCTACTGCTGGCTCTGATGCAGCTAACATCAAGATGACCGCTGTCCGGGACGGGGACTATTATATCCTGAATGGCCGTAAGCAGTTTATTTCCGGGGCCTCCATGGCTGACTATGTCACTGTCTTCGCCAAAACCAAACCGGAAGCCAAACACCGCGGTATGTCGGCTTTTATTGTCGATACCAGTACCCCTGGCTTTTCCATCGGACGGCATGAAAACAAAATGGGAGTAAGGGGTGTGCCTCTGTGTGAGGTGATCTTTGAAAATGTGCGGGTACCGGCAGAAAATCTGCTGGGTCAGGAAAATGAAGGCTTCAAGCTTGCCATGCAAACCCTCAATTCCATGCGGCCGGTGGTAGGAGCCCGGGGACTGGGGTTGGCTCAGGGGGCACTGGCCTATGCCCTGGAATATACCAAACAACGCCATGCCTTTGGCGGGCCCCTGGCGGATAAACAAGGGCTGCGCTGGATGATGGCTGACATGATTACCCAAATCGAAGCGGCCCGCCTGCTGGTTTATCAGGCAGCTTTCCTGATCGATCAAGGTAAGATTACCAGAGAATATGCCGGTTTGCTCTCCATGTCCAAGATTTATCCCACCGATATGGCCATGCGGGTGGCGATTGATTGTGCCCAGCTGCTGGGAGGCTACGGATATATGAAGGATTATCCCCTGGAGCGCTATATCCGGGATGCTAAACAATTGCAAATTGTAGAAGGAACCAGCCAGATTCAGAGAGAAATTATCTCCAGGTGGCTGCTGGAAAACGGAGTGAACCGGCCCTTCTAAAACTAAAGGGCTGTGGCAGCACAAAAGGGGGTAATAGGAGTGGATAAACTGTTACGCATTGACCTGGGACGTCAGATGATCAAGGAAGAAAATCTGCCGGAAGCCTGGCAAAAATACGGGGGCAGGGCGTTGACCGCTGCTGTGTTGCGCGCAGAAGTAAATCCAAAGGTGGATCCCTTGTCTCCAGGCAATAAACTGGTGCTGGCAGCGGGCTTGCTGGCAGGCAGCGGGGTACCCTGTTCCGGGCGCTTGTCCATCGGGGCCAAAAGCCCTTTAACTGGCACCATAAAAGAGAGCAATGTAGGCGGAACAGCGGCCCAGCGCCTGGCCCGGCTGGGTTATCGCGGGATAATCATTGAAGGAAAGGCTGAGAATGGGCCAGCAGTGCTGGTGGTAAAAGGCGATGGAGCAGTTCTGGAACTGCGGCCCCAGCTGGCTGGGCTGGGGAATTACCAGACGGCGGCCCGGTTGCTGGCTGAATATGGGCCTGAAGCGGCGGTAATCAGCATTGGACCGGTGGGGGAACTGGCTTTGCCGGTGGCTTCTGTGGCGGTGACCAACCGGGAAGGATTGCCTTCCCGTCATGCCGGCCGCGGGGGCATGGGGGCAGTGATGGGCAGCAAGGGGCTGAAGGCCATTGTGCTGGTGGGCAAGGATGGCGTTTCCCGGCCCGCCGCTCAGCCGGAGCAATTTACTGCTGCCATGCGGGCCTGGTCGGAAGGGCTGATCAAGGGCAAAAAAGCCCTGACCCGGTTTGGTACTGCCATGCTGGTTAATGTCATCAATGGGATCGGCGGGTTACCCACCCGCAATTACCGACAGGGACGGTTTGAACTGGCGGAAAAACTGTCCGGAGAGGAACTGGAGGCCAGGGCTACCGCCCGGGGTGGCCGCACAGCTCATGCCTGTCACCGGGGCTGTGTTATCCGCTGTTCCAACATCTATCATGATGAACAGGGCCAGTATCTCACTTCCGCACTGGAATATGAAACCCTCTGTCTCCTGGGGTCCAACCTGGGGATTGGAGATATTGATGCCGTTGCCCGTTTTGACCGGCTCTGTGATGACCTGGGCATGGATACCATGGAAACAGGCGCTGCTCTGGGGGTAGCCATGGAAGGCGGTCTGCTTGCCTTCGGTGATACTGCCGGGGTGGAGGAATTGCTGAAAGAAGTGGGGGCCGGGACGGTGCGGGGCCGTCTGCTGGGACAGGGAGCGGCTACCGTTGGCAAGGTGCTGGGGGTAAAAAGGGTACCTGCAGTCAAGGGCCAGAGCCTCTCTGCCTATGATCCGCGGGCCCTCAAGGGAACAGGTGTAACCTATGCTACCTCGCCCATGGGAGCGGATCATACTGCCGGGAACTGTTTGCCAGGCCGGGGTGGTCTGGATACAAAGCAAGCTGCTGGCCAGGTGGACTTAAGCCGGCAGCTGCAGATAATCAGTGCTGCCTGTGATGCCCTGGGAGTATGTATTTTTGTTGGTCCCACGCCGGATAACGTGGATCCCCTGGCCCAGCAACTCACCTACTTCAATGGCAACACCTGGCATGAGCGGGATTTGCTGGAGCTGGGCAAAGAGGTACTGGCCATGGAACTGGAATTCAACCGCCAGGCCGGCTTCGGACCGGAGGATGATGACCTGCCCGCCTTCTTCCGGGAAGAAGTTTTGCCGGAAACGGGTACAGTTTTTGATTTGCCTCAATCCCAGCTGGCAGAGGTGTTTAGTGATTTTTTTCGTCCCGGGGGCAGCGGATGAGAAAATAATGCAAGGTGGAAAGAAGTTGATTCCGGTAATCGGGGGGGTAATCCCCCTTTTTTTTGTGGGAAAAAGAAAAAAACTGTAGTATAATAAAAATTAAAAGGAAAAAAACCTTGTAAGTAGAATATACAGTTTAATATCCTGAAGCATATTGAGGTGAGGGCATGCGAGTTGGACAGGCAATTGCCATTGGATTAGGAATTACCCTGCTGGAAACCCTCTTCCTCCTGGCTGGATTTAACAGCAACCTCTGGTTAACCGGTGGTTTTCTGGCGATAATAAACGGAGTCGGAGCCTACATCGCTCTGGATTATGCCGCCAGGCGCAGGGTTGTGACAGTACGTCTGGATGACCAGCCGGTGGACCCTACCCTGCAAATCGCCAATGAAACCCTGCCGGTCTTGCGCCGGGGGCTGAATGAGGAAACGGCCCGCAAGACGGCGGAAATTATTCAGAAGATCTCTGATGTAGCCGCTGTGGCCATTACCGACCGGGAAAAGGTGCTGGCCTATGTGGGAGCCGGGTGTGAACGACATCAGCCGGGACGTTTGATTTTGACCCATGCCACCAAACAGGTGATTGCTACAGGTGAACTAAAAATCGTAGAGAACAAGGAGAATTTGCGCTGCCCGGTCAAGGATTGTGACTGTCCCCTGGAAGCAGCGGTTATCGCCCCTTTGAAATGCCAGGGGAAAGTGGTGGGATGTGTCAAGCTCTACCAGACCAAACAGGGCAAAATTCCGCCCCATGTCATCAAACTGGCAGTGGGGATTGCCCAGCTTCTGGCGGTACAGATGGAACTGGCGGAGCTGGACAGGCAGGCCCAGCTGGTGACCAGTGCCGAGCTTCAGGCACTGCATGCCCAGATTAACCCCCATTTTCTTTTTAATACTCTTAATACTATCATTATGTTCAGCCGTACCAATCCCGAAACAGCCCGGCGCCTATTAATCCGCCTGGCCGCTTTTTTCCGCCATGCCTTGAAAAAACATCAAATGTTCAATACTTTAGAAGAAGAGCTGGAATATGTCAATACCTATCTGGTTCTGGAGAAAGCGCGTTTCAGGGAAAAGTTAAAAATCCTGCGGGATATTGACCCCGAGTTATTGCAGTATCAGGTGCCGGTGTTGACCATCCAGCCGCTGGTGGAAAATGCCATCAAGCATGGCATTACACCCAAAATGGGCAAAGGAGCAGTGCAGATTTCTGCCCGCAAGGTGGATGGTGAGCTGGAAATCGTGATCCGGGATGATGGAGTGGGCATACCCAGGGAAAAACTGCCCCTGGTTCTGACCCCTGGTTATGGCTCTGGCAACGGGGTAGGTTTGTCCAATGTCCATGAACGCCTGAAAGGCCTGTTTGGGGAAGACCACGGCCTGAAGATAGTCAGCGAAGAGGGCAAAGGCACTACTGTTACGGTACGGGTACCCTTACTGAAAGAGAAACATGTGGGAGGGGAAAGGCATGAAGTTGAAGGCTTTAATCGTAGATGATGAATATCCGGCCCGGAAAGAGCTGCGTTTTCTCTTGCAGCAGTTTGATAATGTCGAGGTGGTAGGGGAGGCAACCAATGCTCAGGAGGCTATGACTCTGATTAAGGCCCTGGATTACTCCATTTTGTTCCTGGATATTGAAATGCCTGGCATGAACGGCCTGGAGCTGGGGGCCCGGATTCGGGAATTGCCCAAACCCCCCAAAATCATTTTTGTTACTGCCTATGATGAATACGCAGTTAAGGCTTTTGATGTCGAGGCCATTGATTATCTGCTCAAACCCATTGATGAAAAGCGGCTGGCCCGGGCTATTGCCAAAGTGGAAAAAGCCATCTTGCAACAACAGCAAAAAGCAGATGAAGCCGGAGCGGAAGAAAGGGGTGCTGATGATGGACCAGCTTTAGGTCCGGTGCCCGGCAATATCAAAATTGACCGCATTCCGGCGGAAAAACAGGGTAAAACGGTGCTGGTCAATGAAGCGGATATCATTTATGCTTTTACAGAACAGGACTATGTTTATATTAAAACCTTTTCGGACAGACTTTTTACCAGATACACCCTGAAGGAACTGGAAAAACGCCTCAATCCCCAGGTCTTTTTCCGCACTCATCGTTGTTATATTGTCAATTTGCATAAAGTCAGGGAAATTGTGCCATTCTTCAATGGCACCTATACCTTGATCGTAGAAGACCAGGAAAAAAGCGAGGTTCCCGTCAGCCGGGCCAATGCCAAAAAACTGAAGAAAATTCTCGGCATGTAGGTTTGAACAGCTTACCCCCAGCAGATGCGCTGGGGGTCGGCTTTTGCGGAGGTGGGAAAGTGATTGTCGGCATCGGTACCGATATCATTGCCATAGAGCGCATCAGGCGGGCAGAAGAAAAAAGCGGTGGCCGCTTTAGCCAGCGGGTGCTGACGGCCGCTGAAAAAAGGATTTATGAAGGACGGCGGGATAGGATGGCTGTACTGGCAGCTCGTTTTGCTGCCAAAGAGGCGGTGGCCAAGGCGCTGGGGACAGGCCTGGGAGTGGTCTCCTGGCAGGATATCGAGATAGGGCGTAGCGAAACAGGCCGTCCGGTGGTGAGACTGACCGGGGAGGCGGAGCAGCAGGCCCGCCGCCTGGGCATAGGGGAGATTCAGCTTTCCCTATCCCACTGTCAGGAGTATGCGGTGGCTTTTGCTCTGGCTCTAAGGAAACCAGGAGGTGTTTGAAATGCTGGTTTTGAAACCGGAGGAGATGAGACAGCTGGATCAGCTGGCGATAAAGAAGCTGGGCATTCCTGGAGCAGTGTTGATGGAAAATGCCGGAGTCCAGGTGGTACAGGCTGTGGAAAAATTGCTGGGGGAATTACGGGGCAAAAGGGCTACCATTCTGGTGGGCAAAGGCAATAATGGTGGGGATGGACTGGTAGTGGCCCGCCATCTGCTCAACCGGGGTATGGAGGTCAAAACATTGCTTCTGGCAGCTCCTGAGGAAATCCGGGGCGATGCCCGCCTCAACCTGGAGATATTACATAACCTGGGTTACAAAGTCCATTATGCCGGGCAGCCGTCCAGTCTCAATACCGTCAAGGTTGCCCTGCTCTATACCGATATCATTATTGATGCCATTTACGGTACCGGTTTTCAGGGCTCGGTGCCGGAATATGTAGGTCAGGTTATTAATCTGGTCAATGACAGCGGGAAGCCGATTGTGGCGGTGGATATTCCTTCCGGGGTAGAAGGAGCCAGTGGGCATGTTCACGGTCCGGCGATCAAGGCTACTGCTACCGTCACCATGGCCTATCCGAAAGTAGGGCTGGTGGTAGAACCGGGAGCCAGTTTCTGCGGTCAGCTGCTGGTGGCGGATATCTCCATACCAACGGTACTGGAAAAGGAAGTGATCGCCCGGCGGCAGTTGCTGCAGGGTGAACTGGTAGCCAGCTGGCTACCCCGGCGGGCTGCGGAAGGCCATAAGGGTACCTATGGTAAGGTGGTAGTAGTGGCGGGGAGCCGCAACATGTCGGGAGCTGCGGTGCTGGCCACTCTGGGCGCCTTGCACGGAGGAGCAGGCCTGGTAGAGGTAATTGTCCCCCGTTCCCTGCAGGACCGGGTGGCAGTGGCTGTACCGGCAGCCCTGACCCGCGGGGCAGAGGAAACCCCGAGCGGGACCCTGGCGGAAGCGGCGCTGGAGGAAATCACCGCTGGCCTGGCGGGAGCCCAGGCGGTGGTAATCGGGCCAGGACTGGGACAGGAGGAAGAGACCGGCCGCTTGTTTCGCCAGGTACTGGAGCGGATTGGTTGTCCGACTGTGATCGATGCGGATGGGTTGAACTACCTGGCGGCAGCAGGGGAAAAACTGCAATTGCCTCCAGGCACTATTCTTACTCCCCATCCTGGCGAAATGGCTCGTCTCACTGGCCTAACCACTGCTGAAGTACAAAAGGACCGGCTGGCAGCGGTGGAACGGGCCTGGCGCAACTGGCAGGCGGTAATAGTGCTGAAAGGCGCCCGTACCTTGATTGCGGCCGGGGAAAACTGCTATTATTTCAATCCCACCGGCAACCCCGGTATGGCTACAGGGGGCAGCGGGGATGTTCTGGCCGGTTTGATTGGGGCTTTGCTGGCTCAGGGGCTGTCGCCGGAACAGGCAGCAGCAGCAGGGGCCTGGCTGCATGGCCGGGCCGGAGATCTGGCCCGCGAAGAAATGGGAGAGCTGGCGTTGACAGCACTGGATGTGGTAAATTATTTACGGAAAGTATCCCGGGAAATTTGGCAGTTGGGAGGTAGTAAGCTATGATGGCCAGGGAAATAATGACCAGGGATGTTATTACTGTGCATCTGGAAGATTCAGTGGAAAAGGTGGCCCGCTTGCTGGCGGAAAAAGGCATCAGCGGAGTTCCGGTGGTAAATGATGAAAATAAACTGGTGGGGATAGTGACTGAAGGGGATTTTATCGTCCGCAGCAAGAAATTGCGGGTACCTACCTATTTTCAGCTGCTGGGCGGGGTCATCTATTTTGAAAGCCCGCACCGGCTGGAGGAAGAATTGCGGAAAATGACTGCTACCAGGGTCAAGGATATTATGACCGAGGATGTAATCAGCATTGTAGAAGAAACACCCATTGAGGAAATTGCCACTATTATGGTGGAGAAAAAAATCAACCGCCTGCCGGTGGTGCGCAATCACAAGGTAGTGGGAATTGTTTCCCGCTCGGATCTGGTAAAAGCGATGGTGGGAATGAAAAAACCCCACCACCATGGGGAAGAGAGGCAGGGAGAATAATGCATTGCCGGCCGGTTTGGGCGGAAATAGATTTGGGAGCGATAGGACATAATGTGCGGGAACTCAGGCGGGTAACCCAGCCCCGGGCCAGGTTGATGGCAATTGTCAAGGCCAATGCCTACGGGCATGGGGCGGTGGAAGTGGCACGGGTAGCCCTGGCTAACGGAGCAGAACGCCTGGGGGTGGCCCTTTTACAGGAAGCCATTGAATTGAGACGGGCCGCCTTCGGGGTGCCCATCCTGATTCTGGGCTATACGCCTCCTGATGGGGCTCTGGATGTGGTTAAATATAACCTGACTCAGACTGTTTTTGATTACCAGGGAGCAGAAGCCCTCTCCTGGGCAGCAGTACAGCTGCGCAAAACCGCCAAAATTCATCTTAAACTGGATACCGGCATGGGCAGGCTGGGGTTTGTCACTACCAACCCCCGTTCCCTGGAAGAAATTTTGCGGATAGCCCGCTTACCAGGGCTGGAAATCGAGGGGATATATACCCATTTCGCCTCCAGTGATAGCAAGGATAAAACTTCGGCTCTAAGGCAGCTGGAGCTCTTCCGCAACTTTGTGGACCAGCTGGAAAAGCTGGGACTGGAAATTCCTCTTAAACACACTGCTAATAGCGGGGCTATTCTGGATATGCCCTCTGCCCATCTGGATCTGGTACGGGCCGGGATTGCCCTCTATGGCCTGTACCCTTCCGATGAAGTGAAAAAGGAAAAAGTGGCCCTGCGTCCGGCGATGACCTTGAAGGCGCGCATCGCCTATGTTAAGGAAGTGGGGCCTGGCAGCGGGATCAGTTATGGCTCAACCTATGTCACCAGTGGCTGGGAAAGGATTGCTACCATCCCGCTGGGTTATGCTGACGGCTATAACCGCCGGCTTTCCAACCGGGCCGAAGTGCTGATCAAAGGCCAGCGCTGCCCGGTGGTAGGGCGGGTTTGTATGGATCAGTTTATGGTGCGGGTCTCCCATCTGGAGCAGGTAACAGCCGGGGAGGAAGTGGTCCTTTTTGGCCGGCAGGGCCAGGCTGAATTGCCGGTGGATGAACTGGCCAGCATGCTGGATACTATCAATTACGAGCTGGTTTGTGCAGTTAGCAGCAGGGTGCCCCGCATCTATGTCTAAAACCAGGCCACAATCCAGGGAGCCAGGAAGGAGGTTAGGATGGCTGCCACTGCCATGGCTACTCCGGCCAGGGCACCCTGGGTTTCGCCTTCCTGCAGGGCAATGGCTGTGCCCTGACCATGGGAAGTGGTACCCAGAGCCAGACCCCGGGCAGCGGCATCATTTATTCCAGTTTTATTCATCAACCAGGGGCCAATGGCAGCGCCGATCATGCCGGTAGCCACCACAAAGGCTACGGCCAGAGCTGGATCACCTCCGATAATCCTGGCAATTTCCAGTGCGATAGGTGCTGTTACTGATTTGGGGGCCAGGGAGAGCAAAATGGTGCGCTGCAGCTGAAAGAAAAGGCCCACTCCCAGCACTGTAAACATGGAACTGACAGCTCCAGCGGCTATGGCTGTCAGGTAGCCGACCAGATTGGTTTTAAGTAGACGGCTATTGCGATAAAGAGGGACGGCCAGGGCTACTGTTGCGGGACCAAGCAGAAAGGTCATGATGTCCCTGGCCTGTTTATAATCATCAAAAGTGAGATTAAAACTGCTTAAAACGAGAATTATGATGGTGGTGGAAACAATCACTGGATTAAGCAGAGAAATCCCGGTGCGCAAAAACAGCTTGCGGCTGAACCAGTAACATAAAATGGTGAGAATGATGGAAAAAAAAGTAATCACTGGCCTTCAACCTCCTTCCGGCCCAGACGCTGGGCAGTATAACCTGTTACCAGGATGGTAACAGCGGCACTAATTAGCAGGGCCAGAAAAAGCTGCAGGCCTGCCTGCCGGAACAGATGCCCCCAGGCCATCAGGCCAACGGAGATGGGAATAAAGAAAAAAGCCAGGTGTTTAAGTAAAAGGTTTGCTCCTGCTTCAATCCAGGCCAGGGGGATAAGGCCACTGACCAGAGCGAAAAACAGCAGCGACATGCCCAGCACGTTTCCCGGGATGGGCACATGGGTTAAGGAGGCCAGATAGTTTCCCAGTTGATAAATGCCATATAACAACAGCCACTGGCTCAGGATCTTCAACCATTTCTGCAACATCCATTCCACCTCCTGGTAAGACTTAACCCTTAAATTAATCCCCTGGTCTTCTCTACGGAAGAGCCAGGGGATAATTTCCATGCTTTATTCTTCCAGGGTAGTCAGGTCACCGGGATCCTGACCTAGCTCCTGAGCTTTCAGTAAACGGCGCATGATTTTGCCAGAACGGGTTTTGGGCAATTTGGGGACAAAATCCAGTTCAGAGATAATTACTATGGGGCCCAGTTCATTGCGGACGTGGTTGACCAGCTCTTTTTTCAGTTCCTCTGTCCCCTCATAACCCAGTTTCAGGATGACGAAAGCTTTCAGTACTTCTCCTTTAACCGGATCGGGCTTGCCGATAGCGGCTGCTTCGGCTACTGCGGGATGGCTGACCAGAGCGCTTTCCACTTCCGCAGTACCGATGCGATGGCCGGCAATGTTCAGCACATCATCAGCCCGGCCCAGTACGGTGAAATACCCTTCTTCATCTTTCACTGCCACATCCCCGGTCAGATAATAGCCGGGAATAGTGGTCCAGGTTTTGCTGTAACGTTCATCATCACCGAAAACAGTGCGCAGCATGTGGGGGAAGGGGTTTTTCAGGACCAGCAAGCCGCCTTTGTTAGGAGGCTGGGGATTACCGGCTGAATCCACTACATCGGCCACCACTCCCGGCAGGGGGACTCCCACTTTCCCTGGTTTGGCAGCCATGGCTGGCAGAGTGCCCAGAGTGGGTCCGCCCAGCTCTGTTTGCCACCAGTTATCCACGATGTACCCGCCCTGGCTGGAAAGCAATACTTCATAGGCCCAGCGCCAGGCCTCGGGGTTCAGAGGCTCGCCAGCACAGGTAATCAGGCGCAGGGAAGTCATGTTGTATTCTTTGGGATAGGTATCCCCGTATTTCATCAACAGGCGTATGGCAGTGGGGGCGGTAAAGATAACGGAGACCCTATATTTTTCTACTATTTCCCAGGGAGTGGCGGGACTGGGATAATCCAGGGCCCCTTCCCGGAAAACGGTGGTAATGCCCGCTACCAGGGGCGCATAGACAATATAGGAATGGCCTACAATCCAGCCAATATCGGAAGTACACCAGAAAATATCATCATCCTTGAGGTCCATGAAAGTCCGGGCATGATAGTAAGTGCCCACCATGTAGCCGCCGTGGACATGCAATACTCCTTTGGGTTTACCGGTAGTGCCTGAGGTGTAGAGAATGAAGAGGGGATCTTCTGCTTCCATAACTTCGGCGGGACAATCGGGTTTGTGGTTGAAGAGGGTGAGGAAATCCACTTCATTGTCTTTCAGGGGCACTTTTTCGGTTTTACGCTGCCAGAATATCACTTTTTCAACACAGCTAACCCCTTCCAGAGCTTGATCGACTATGCTTTTGAGATCCACTTCCTTGCCGCGGCGATAACCGATATCGGCAGTGATCACCAGTTTGGCCTGCGAGTCGTTAATCCGTTCCCGCAGGGCACCGAAGCCGAGACCGGCATAAACCACACTGTGGATAGCTCCCAGCCTGGCACAGGCCAGCATGGAGATTACCCCTTCTAAGGTCAGGGGCATGTAGATAATGACCCGGTCGCCTTTTTGCAAGCCCAGGGCTTTCAGGCCATTGGCAAAACGGCAGACCCGGTCATAGAGCTGGGCATAGGTTAGAGTCTGTTCACTGCCATCTTCACCCAGGAAAATAAAGGCGGCCTTGTTTTTCCGCCAGGTATTGAGGTGCCGGTCCAGGGCATTATAGGTAATATTGCATTTCCCCTCGCTAAACCAGCGATGTTTGGGATATTCCCATTCCAGGACTTTTTCCCAGGGCGAAAACCATTCCAGCTCAGCTGCTACTTTGCCCCAGAATTCCTCCGGCTGGCTGACGGAATAAGGATAGATTTCTTCGTAATTGGGCAGGGCAGCATTTTCTTTAATTCTGGCCGGGGGCTCATATTTTGTTTCTACCTGCAACAGGTTATCCAGCTTAAGATCTTCCAAACTGTCCACCTCCAGTGATAAAAATCTTTCTTACCACTATTTTTGACTAAAAATATAAAAAAGTGAATAAATATGCATTAAATCAGCAAAAAAGGGAGGGGAACAGTCGCTGGCGCGGGGTAAAAAAATTACCAGCCATTTACCTTTAATTGAGCTGCCATTCAATATATAATAAAGAAAGACTATGAATGGGGGAGGAAAGAACCATGGATTTGCTCACAGCATTAGAAGAAGCATTACAGGAGGAAATAGAAGCCCAAAAAAAATACCGGGAAGCAGCTGCCCAGGCAGCCGATCCCGAAACCCGCTTGCTCTTTGAACAATTGGTTCGTGAGGAGGAACAGCACGAAAAACGCATTCGTGAAAGAATAAAAGCGGTCAAGCTTTTAGGCTATTAATAAATGGCAGATAAAAAGAGCATAAGGCCAAATAGGGCAACCAGGAGAGCCAGGGAAATTCTGAGCTTACTTCTGGCTGCTGAGTGGCCCTGGAATTTTTCCGCGGAAAAATGGGTAACTGCTACAGCAGCACTGGCAAAACCCACAACTACCGCTAGCTTGAGCAGGGCCGGAATGTGATGAAAGGTGGTTTCTGGAGTCAGGGTTTTCCAGATGGACAGGCTATAATAGATAACCACTATAAACTCAATGAATGCGGCCGCTACTTGCAGGGAGAGGCCTTCCTTCTGGAGCAGCACTGTTTCATTGGCATGAATCAGTTCTACCTGGGTTTGGACTACATCAATGGCGGCTTTGGCGTTCTGGAGTGAAAGCTGTAATTGCTGGGAAGTATTATGGAAATCTTTGAGCTGGTTACTGAACTCAGGCAATACATCTGTTAACAGTGCTTTAGGACCGGCGCTTTCTTTGGTTAAACGCAGGAGAATTTTGCTCTGCCGGTTGATATCCAGCTGTAAAGTGGCTTCAATATTCTTGAGTACCAGGGCATTACTGCCCAGGGTGCCATAGAGCTGGGCCAGTTCCTGCAGGGTTTCTTCCCAGAAGAGGCTTTTTTCTTTTTCCGATTGCTGTTCCAGCTGTTTCTGTTTATGCAGAATGCTGGCCAGGCGGCGGTCGATTTCCCGCTTGTCTTGAGTGATCATTTTTCTCTGGTCTTTAAACAAGCGCAGCTCCTGGTTCAGGCAAAAAAAGCCCAGATCCAGCAGGGGTAAGTCCCTCAGGGCCAAAGGCTCCAGGGAGCGATCTGCTACAGGGAGCAGGTGATAATAATGGTGCTGCCTATTTGCATAGTTATGCCGCAAGAGGCCATATTTGGTGACTGTAGTGGCAGTCTCCTGCAAAAGCGGCCGGGGCAAATCCAGTTCCTCTGCCGGAGCGACGACCAGGGTAGTCTGGCCCAGAAGATAATCAGCATCTTCGGGTGAAGTCACCACTTCGGGCAGAAGCTGGGCTGGTGAGCCTTCCAGCCATTGTACGACAATCGTTATGGTTTCAAATTCGAACAGAAGTGCCCTGCCGGCGGGAATGACTATTTCTTTTAACAGATTAAGTTCATTTTCATTGACCAGATCGGCCCAGGCAGGAGGAGATTCTGTACCTAGCTGGTGGTTACTCAATTGTTGCCAGAGGTTGACGATCTCTGCTTCGTCCCGGGAAAACAGATACTGATAATGAATAATACCGTTTCTTGCCATCTTTTGCCTCCTTTCCCCTAGCATAAAGTATATCATTTGCCACCCGGGGAAGCAAAGGGGTATAATAGATTTAAGTATATTCAGAGGAGGCGGGTGTATGTATACTGACCAGGAACTTAAGGCAATTCTGGATGAGATGCGGACAATTGCCATCGTGGGCATTTCCGACAAAGAAGACCGGCCCAGTTACCGGGTGGCAAAGTACCTGCAGGACCAGGGGTACAGGATCATTCCCGTCAATCCCCGTTTGCAGGAGGTGCTAGGGGAAAAAGCCTATCCTGACCTGAAGAGCATTCCTGAACCTGTAGATGTGGTGGATGTTTTCCGCAAACCGGAAGAAGTGGTGCCAGTAGCCCGGGAAGCAGTGGAAATCGGGGCGAAAGTTCTCTGGTTACAACTGGGGATTCAAAATGAGGAAGCGGAAAAACTGGCTGCTGCAGCAGGACTTAAGACCGTAGCAGATCGTTGCCTGAAAATAGAACATGCACGTTTAATGGAGAGGGGTTAATCGATGCAAGTTAGCTTGGAGTGTGTACCCTGTTATTTGCGCCAGGTATTGAATGCCATGCAACACGGTGAGATACCCGCTGAAGAACAGGGTAAAATACTGGACCAGATTCTCCTTGAGATTCCGCAGCTGGACAAGACTGCCACTCCGGCTTTAAACTCTTCCCTGTTATTGCACCGTTTGCAGGAAATGGCCGGGGTCGGGGATCTTTTCCAGGAGGCCAAGGAAAAATCCAATGAGCAGGCCCTGGCCTTATTACCCCTGCTGCGGGAAATGGTCAGTGAGGCGGATTGGCCGCTGGAACTGGCAGTTAAGCTGGCTGTAGCCGGTAATATAGTGGATCTGGGGATATTGCAGGATTATGACCTGGAGGCCAGCATTCGACAAGTTTTACATGAACCTTTTACCATTTACCATCTCCCGGCACTGGCCCAGGATCTGCGCACAGCCCGGAAGGTGCTGATTATCGGGGATAACAGCGGGGAAATCATTTTTGATTCTCTGCTGGTGGAACAATTGCTTGCTTTGGACCTGGAGGTAACTTACAGTGTCAAAGCCGGGCCCATTCTCAATGATGCTACCCGTGAGGATGCGGAAGCTGCTGGCTTGCCCCGGTTGTGCCGGGTGATCGATACCGGAAATAATTTTCTCGGCGTAGTTCCCGAACGTTCAGGACAGGAGTTTTTACAGGCCATGGCTGAAGCTGATGTGGTTATTTCCAAAGGCCAGGCCAATTATGAGTCTCTGGAGGGTACGGAACTGGCTGGTGAAAAAACGTATTTTTTGCTCAAGGCCAAATGCCCACTGGTAGCAGCTCATCTAGGGGTTGAACTGGGCGACCTGGTACTGAAAAAGAATGACTTGAGGCGGTAAAACTCATGAAGAAAAAAGGCCTGTACTTTATTGGAATTATTATCCTGTTAGCTGGCGCATTCTATTATTTTTGGCCGCGACCGGGGGTACAGCCTCAGTTTCAGCAACAACCGGTAACAAGACTGGGCGAAGAAGGCCGGGTTGCAGTGCTGGAATATCATGATTTTAATTCGCCCGGAGGGTTTAGTATCTCCGGCGAGCAATTTCGCCGTCAGCTCCAGGCACTGCGCCAGGCAGGCTATACTCTGGTCACCCCTGAAGAATTTCGGGACTGGTTACAGGGAAAAAAGGAGATAAAGGATAAGAGCATTCTCCTCACTATTGATGATGGTTATGCCAGTGTTGCCGAGATTGTTCCCATTCTGCGGGAATTCAAAGCGCGGGCCCTGGTCTTTCTGGTTACTTCCCGTACAGGCAAACCGAAATTGACTGACGCTCAGCTGCAGGAGTTTGCTGACGTTCTACGGCCGGAAAGTCATACCCATAATCTGCACTATCAAGGGGAGATCAGACCGGGGAAAACAGGACCAGCCCTGACCTCCCGTCTCTGGCTGGCTGCTGAAGGTCGCCAGGAGAACAGGGATGAGTATAAATTGCGCCTGAGAACCGACCTGGAAACAAGTCTGGCTACTTTACTACCAGTTAATAAACGGCCGGAATTTTTCGCCTATCCCTATGGGGTAAGCAACAGTGATGTAATTCAGTTATTGAAGGAACATGGAATCAAATTTGCCTTTGGTACCAAGCCTGGCCTGGTCACTCGCAAGAGCGATCCCTGGTACTTGCCCCGTTTTGAGGTAGGCATGCCGTCCTTTACCCCGGAACGGCTGCTGGCCATGCTGGAAGTGGAGTTTGGCAAGAGGGAAGCCTTCAGTGGCTGGCAACTGGCTGGCATTGATAACTTCCAGCCCAGGATTTTCTGGCTGGAGGAAGGCCAGGTACGGGAAGCCCTGCAAATTACCGGGCCGGGCTGGAAATTCCAAAAAATAACCAGGGACCAGCTGGGACCATTTCGACGCTGGCAGTTGAGCTGGGAAAAAGAGAATGGGGAAAAACTGGCCATCGACCTTTACTCTGTTCCAGGCGGGGGCATGTACCTGCTGGAGTGGACCCCTGCTAATCAGGATAGTAAGTTAGTCTACCACTGGCAACGGGTAGGGGAAAAGGGGCCCTGGCAGGTGCGGACCATATCCTATCGGCCCTCTCAGTATGGCCCTTACAGTCAACTGGCTTCAATGGTTACTACCAGCTCCTGGCCTGCTCCAGACGACAAATGGCTGGTCCAACCCAACCGCGGCTATTTCTGGCCGGGGCAGAAAGGGGAAGTCTATCTCAGTCGCGGTGACAGCTGGGAGGTTCTGCAGGAAGATACCCGCAGGGAACTGGACCCAGGGGCCAAAGTACAATTGCATAGCAACCAGTATGGTACTGCTCTCTGGTATTCCGTTACCGGGCTAAAACCCGGCCAGGCTTACAGCCAGTGGGGTGCCGTTGCCAGTGAGCAGTTGCTTAACTGGGAGAATCAGATTAGCATTGCCGATGTGCGTCGGGCTGATGGTGACCGTTATCGTAAAGTTTTACGCGATGGGATCTATAACCAAACCCCGGGTGGATATGAGCCCGGGGGGGAGCGGGTCTTCTGGCGTATCCCCGCCCAGCATGTGGGCATGATGGCATTAGACCATGATGAGGTATTTTTCCGAAACCTGGTTGCCCTCAGCCTGTTTAATGCCGTTGAGCGCCAGAATCAGGCCGGGATCTGGCCGACAGAACATCTTGTTAAAAATTTGAAAGAAAAATATGGTCTGGACCAGCCTTTCTTTGATACGCGCTTTAATACCGATACCGGTATGTTTTTATTAAAGGTGTATCGTCAATACCAGATTCAGGCTGCCTGCCAGAAGGCGGAGCAGTACGGTAAATATCTCTGGCTCTATGTGGAAAATAACCATTTTACCACTCAAAACAAAGGCTATCTGGTTTATGATTACCAGAATCTAACGGCTAGCAAAGTAATTACCCATACCAGTCTCAATCATCAGCTAGCCGAGATCAACTTTTTCCTGGAACTGTATTTGTTAACTGGTGAGGAGGCCTGGTTGACTCAGGCAGAGAAAATGCTACAGGGCATCAGGGATATTGGTACAGCCTGGATTAAACCAGATGGAGATTTGCATTATGCCTACTTGCCAGATGGCAGTTTGGGCATGCAGGATTATCCGCTGGTAACCCTGAAGGATTTGTTGTATACCCAGGAGCTGCTGTTGAAAATCAAAGGGAGTCGAGATCCCTTGCTGGACCAGCTGATAAGCAGCAAACAGGCGTATTTACAAAAACAAAAACTAGGACCGCAATAGCGCGGCCCTAGTTTTTTGTTTCTTCAGCATATTGCAAAATCCGGTTGAGGATTTCTTCCCGGCGCTGATTGATGGCGGTGAAATCCATGGCGGGAATGTAGTAGGTTTCCATGCGGTCATGTTCGGCTTTGGCTTCTTTAATATATTTAACCGCCCGGTAGAAAGAGGTCCAGAAACGGCCTTTAACACTGTCGATTTCAGTAGTATAGAGAGATAAACGCTGACGATTGAGATAATCATTTAGATTATAAATTGTAGCTGTTGCCGGCAGCTGCAGGTCTGAGGGGATATTGCCATTGATAACTGCCACTTTCAAGGCGGGGATGATGATCCCATCCAGTTTGGTCGGGTCAAAGGAGCAATGATAGGCCTGGCAGTCCAGTCCTAGCAACTGGGCCCTGGTCAGGAGCCGTTCGATCAGGGTGGATTTGCCGGTGCCTGGATCTCCTTGCAGGACAAAGATTTTATCAACACCAATCAACAAGGTATCCCAGCTGTTTACCGGGCCGAGGGGTGTGATGGCTGAGGCAAAAAGGCGACGGATTTTGGCGGGACGGATAAACTGGGGTTTAATATCAGCAAAGATTTCCTCTTCTAGTTTGAGGGTAAGGCGGTTAACCTGAGGAAAATTCTGGCTTTCCTGCAGATAGGATTCCCATTCATCCAGAACAATCTTGGCTTCCGCCAGAGCCTGATAGGCGATGACAAAGAGGCGGCCCACCCGGGCATTGCTTTCCATGATGGCAGTCTTATTGGCCCGCAGCATATCTTCCTGCCAGTGGTCACCGAGATGGATGATTTCGTCTACTGCCCCGGGGTTTTTGGGATCAACTCCATGGGGGGCGGTACCATCCAGCAAGGCGATCCGCAGAGCGGGGATTACCACGCCATCCAGGGAATTATTGTCGGAAGAACAGCAGTGAAATTCTACTTCATACCCCTGTTCCAGCATGGCTTCACCGATACGGCGCATGAAGGTGGACTTACCGACCCCGGGGCCACCCTTGATAACGAAAATGCGGGTAGCATCGGGTTCAATCATGTGATGATAGAGAGAATAGAATCCCTGACAAGTGTTCCCACCCGGGAAAAGACGCCGTAGAATTCCTTTGTTCACTCTCGAACCTCCCTAGTTGTTTTGGGCTTTTGCCCTAATAAATATATATGATATTTTTAGGCAAGTGTGCATAGAAAATTCACAATTATCAGTTTGCCAAGATAGAATTCTGGTTTTGATTGTTCATTTGATCATCATTCATTGAAGCTCCCCTCCTTTAAATTTCCGTGCTTAACCGGCGCACGTTGCCGTAATATAAAAACCACTTTAATATGCTTATAACGCAAGAAGCGCCTAAGTCTCACTTAGACGCTTCTTAGGAACTCCATCTACTCTTGGTAGCTGAGCTTATAAAAATACCACCTCAACCGCTTTGGTTGGGTGGTTATTAATTCACTTGTGGGTTTAGCTTTCCTTCGACAACTTCATTAAGATACCACCACCAATGGGACTTAGGCTTATTCTTTTGTTCTGCTTCTAAAAAACCTTTTAATGCCTTATAAAACAGTGGGGCTCTCTCAATGAGAATTCTATCCAGCTTTTTAATTTCCTCTTTTTCTGTTTCATTGAAGTCATTAATATGTTCCTGAATAACATCTCTGCATGCTAACTCATATAAATGTTCAAATGGGCTAAGGTCCCATTCACCATTGACAAAAATATCATAGCCTTTAATTAAATGTTTATTGTCCATTAGGCCTCAACTCCTTTACAGTGCCTAAAAAATTCATGCCATTCTTCTTTATATATTCTTCATAATTCATTCTATCAACTTTAAATGCAGTATCGATAACCTTATTCTGCCCGATTATTGCAATCCATTCTTTATCGCCAAACACATAATACTTTTGTTTGAATCCTTCTTTGTGATATAAATATACCTCATTATCAGCTTTAGAACATAACTCTTGTATTTTTCTATTATAGTCATCTAAAGTCCAATTTTCCGGTATATGTCCCCGCTTTTTTCTTTTATTAAGATGCTCAATATCCTTACCGCTTTTCCATTGTGGTCCATCATTAATAACAGTATCTGAGATGATTATAGCATTATATTTATCCTCATTCAACTGATAATGCTTTATTACCTGCGCATCAAAACCAACAGGCTTTTTGCCTGTATCTTCATATGTTTTTTTAAGTTTTTTATATGCCTCCATCTTTTCTTCCAATGGAGCATTCTCACTTAATAAAACTTCCCTTGCCCTTTTCCGGTTAGTAGCTATTGTCACCGCATCCCGCATTTCTTTGTATGCCTGCTTCTCTTCTTCGCTTCGTGGGTCTTTGGTAAGCGAAGTATTGCTGTATTTTTGTACCTTATCTGCTTCCGGATCCAGCTCTCTCACATAAGGATGCAAAGAATGCCGGCAATTAGGATGGATCGGCGGCCTGTATTCATCCATAAGCTTCGGATAACGTTTATCTTCTCCACTAATGCTAAACACCTTGCCCTGCAGCGGAGCACATTTTTCGCAGGTTGGATAATGCGTTGTTATCTTCACCAAATCAAGCCCCGCTTCCCGGCAGGTGTTTATCGTGGCCGCGCTAGCCGCTTCCCTGGTGGTAGTCCTGGCCACCATCTCAGCGTAAGAGTCCAACCTCCATTTTCTGCCCAGCTTGTCCACAAAAGCAGTCTGTCCCTGGTCAAGCAGCCGCTGGATTACCCGCTGTTTCATGTCCTTTATCGTGGTACCGCTGGCCATTTTGCGTCCGGCTTCTTCAAGGGCAACGCGCCTGAATTGGTCATCAATTCGCCGTCCTATAAACTGAAAGGAATCGTGCATACTCATGAGGTGAAGAAGCCTGTATCGCGCCGTCTGTTTTTAATGGCAGCAGGCCACACCCTGTTAGGAGTACTGCTGCCGGCGGGATTAAAGGCGGTAGCTACTGAACCAGTATATCAGCAAGTTGACTGGGAACAAGTCTGGGCGGGGAAAGAATGGGGATATGTTGTCGATGTGTCCCGTTGTATCGGATGTGCCCGCTGTGTGCTGGCCTGCAAACTAGAAAACGGGGTACCGCTGCAAGAGCCAGTTAACCAGGGACAAGTCGGAACTGATGCTTTTTTATTATGGCCGACAAACCTTACATGGGTCATAGCCGGCTTTGATAGCCTGTTCCCGGCTGTTAAACCATACGCGATGGCTGGGACTGATTTTTTGGGCCCATTTACAGCTGGGATAATGAAACTTCCGGGAATTAGAATTACCCAAATAGGATTTTTTGCTAACTGTGGGGGAAGATACCCGGCTCGTTCCGGTCTTTTCCGTAATCCCCCAGAGGCCTTTGTTTTGGTTGCGGGCTTCCCGCTGTAATTTGACAAACAGGTCAGCATATTTCACATTGGGAGGAACGGTCATGACCTGGGCATAACCATTCTGCAGCAGGATAGCATTGAACATCTTCTTCCGGACTTCCGGTTCCCGGGTGGAAGCGGGTTTTTCCAGCCAGACATAGGCCAGGAGGCGACCATATTTGTCCCGTTTTTCTACATCGAATTCCAGGAAAACTTTACGGCCCTTTAAGGCACTGGTAGTATATTTTTGGGCAGCCTGGCCATAGGGTTGTTCCTTGATGCCCAGCTCGGGATGGGCGATTTCAGGAGTATTGACCCCGATCATCCTTACCCGTTCATTTTTACCGTTAAATAAAACATGAATAGTATCACCATCAGCAATGGAAACTACTCTGGCAGGTGTAAACTGCTGGTTCCCGCTAAAAGCAAAGCTAAATGGCAGCAAAAGCAGTAGAAGGAGAAAAATAAATCTGTTCTTGGATATCAAATTCATAGCGTAACACCTCCGCTAGTTTTATTATACATATTTATTAATTTGTTTAAAAGTCATTGCCGAGATTAGTGTCGTAACAAAACTTTACCTCCTGAGCAATATTCTCTATAGGAATATGTATTTTCCTGTTTATATAAACTAAGCTTGTAAAATGCTTTGCTCAATCTAGAAGAAATTGGAGGGTTAAAAAATGGCAAATAGATTGGCAACTGAGAAGTCACCATATTTATTACAACATGCTCAAAATCCGGTTGACTGGTATCCCTGGGGTGAGGAAGCTTTCCAGCGGGCCCAAAAAGAGGACAAGCCAATCTTCCTATCTATTGGGTACTCAACTTGCCACTGGTGTCATGTCATGGAAAGGGAAAGCTTCGAGGACGAGGAAGTGGCGGAAATTCTTAACCGATACTTTGTTTCCATCAAGGTGGATAGAGAGGAGAGGCCTGATGTTGACCAGGTCTATATGACTGTATGTCAGGCTATGACCGGGCAGGGCGGTTGGCCCTTAACTATTATTATGACCCCGGAGAAAAAACCATTCTTTGCAGGCACCTATTTTCCCAAACAAAGCCGGCATGGCATGCCAGGGCTGGTGGATATACTGCAGCGAGTAGCGCAACTGTGGCAGGAAGAACGGGAACAGTTACTGGAAACAGGAGACAGGATAGTAGAGGCTATACGACAGGAGCAGCCGGAAGGGGAGACAGAAGAATTGAAGACAGCTACATTTGAAAAAGCCTTCCAGCATTTTTCCCGCTCCTTTGATCCGGACTATGGTGGATTTGGGCCTCCGCCCAAATTTCCCACTCCTCATATAGCCGGTTTTTTGTTGCGTTACTGGCGGCTAATGGGTGAGGAGAAAGCCCTGGCGATGGTAGAAAAGACCCTGGAAGCCATGTATTTAGGGGGAATTTATGACCATATCGGATATGGGTTTAGCCGTTATTCCACAGACCGTTACTGGTTAGTACCCCATTTTGAAAAAATGCTTTATGATAATGCCCTTCTGATTTATCTTTATTCAGAAGCCTACCAGTGTACCAATAATCCCCGTTATGCCCGGATTGTTACCGAAATAATTACTTATATCTTGCGGGAGATGACCCATCCTGAAGGGGGATTTTATTCCGCTCAGGATGCTGATTCGGAGGGGGAAGAAGGCAAATACTATGTCTGGCAACCGGGAGAGGTCATAAAAATCCTGGGGGAAGGGCGGGGACAAGCCTTTTGTCAGGCCTATGACATTACGGTTAAAGGCAATTTTGAAGGTAAAAACATCCCTAATTTAATCAAAAGCGGATGGGTCGATGGGTTTGAACAGGAGAAAGAAAGATTGTACCGACATCGGCTACAGCGCATCCCTCCTTATAAAGACGATAAAATCCTGACGGCCTGGAATGGGTTGATGATAGCTGCCTTAGCTTTTGCCGGCAGGGTATGGCAAAAAGAGGAATGGACTGGAGCTGCGGCTAAGGCAGTCCAATTTATCTATCGCCATCTTTTCCGGGAAGATGGTCGGCTATTAGCCCGCTACCGGGAAGGAGAGGCGCAGTATCCTGCTTATCTTGATGATTATGCCTTTCTGACCTGGGGGCTACTGGAACTTTATCTTACCACTCTCAAGTCCGAATACTTGCAAAAGGCGGAAAAGCTGGCTGAGGAAACAGTGGATTTGTTCTGGGATAATACCAGTGGCGGCTGTTTCTTTTACGGCCACGATAGTGAAGAGTTATTTCTGAGACCCAAAGAAGTGTATGATCATGCCCTGCCGGCGGGCAACTCCGTAATGGCTTATAACTTCTGGCGTCTCTGGGCCATAACCGGTCAGGAAAGATGGCGCGATCTGCTGGATAAACAGCTGCAGGCTTTTGCTCCAGTTGTTAACAGGGTGCCGATGGCTGCTACCTTTTTCCTGCAGGTTTGCTGGCTGGAAGAACAAACTCCCCTGGAAGTTACCATAAGTGGGCGATCGGAAGAAGCGGAAATTAAGACCTTGATTTACCAGCTTTCCCGGCGTTTTCGGCCGGAACTGGTGATTACTATTAAACCCGAGGACAAGCCTTTGACTTACATGGTGTGTCACAAGCAGGCCTGCCGGCCGCCGGTTAATAATCTTGAAGAACTGCTAAAAATGCTGGCCGAATAATAAAACCGCCCCCGGCTTCTGGGCCGCGGGGCGGTTGCCTGTTATACCGGCAGTCCTAAGCCCTGTCGTTTGTTATTGATATGCTGCTCGATCTCACTGGCTACCTGAACCGGGTCATCGCCTAGTATAACCTTGCCACCGGTCAGCTGTTCCACATCCTGGGTCAGCAGCTGGACCAAACGGGGTGCGCCGGTAATAAAGGGCGTGGGTGACAGGTGCGTGATGGTACCATAGGCTACGGCAAAGAAGCCGTCGATGGTGGCCTTTTGCTCCATCCATTCTGGTGCGGTAACGGCGATGGGAAGTTGCGGTACATCCACCTGCAGATGTTCGGCCAGGGCTGTTACCAGCATGGAGATACGGCCGGTATCGGTACAGGTCCCAAAGGGTAAAACCGGAGGAATCTTCAGCAGGTTACATACTTCCTGCAGCCCCTGACCTGCCTGGCTGATGGCATCTAGATTGCAGAGGCCTGCTACTTCCAGACCGTGTACACCGCAACCGCCTGCTACTACCAGGATGTCCCGCTTGATCAGTTCTTTAGTAAGACCTACGGTAGTGGTATCATGGGGTCCATTGCGCAAGGTGGTACAGTTGACCAGAGCGACAACACCTTTGAGTTTGTTGGCCTTGATTACATCCACCAGGGGATCCAGGGAGTTGCCCAGGGCCTGCAGCACGGCCTCAGTGGAGAAACCGGCAATGGCTTTCTGAGTTTTTAGCGGTACCCTGGCAGTAATCCCCCTGTTTTTTCGAGCCTTGAAGTTTTCGATGGCCAGATCGATGACGCGGTTGGCGATATTGGTCGCTTCGATGGGTTTATAATCCAGGGCATGGTGGAGACCGGGCAAACGCACGATGGTATTGACACTGATCAGAGTGAACTGATATTTTTCTGCATATTCACCCAGGTGCGGAGGTGAACAGTTTTCTTCCATGACGAAGGCATCAACAGTACCGGTGGCCAGTAATGGTTCAATGGCCAGCCAGTTGCCCATCAAGCCCACAAATACATCATCGACCGGGAAACGCTGAATTAATTCCTGGCCGGTTTCGATAGAACCGACAATCCGTAAACCCCTGGCGCCGGCGGCTTTGGCCTTGTTCTGGATATCGGCACTGCGGGCCAGCTGCAGGGTAGCGGCACCGATCCAGGGCTGATGGCCATTGAAAACGATATTGACATAGTCGCCATCCATAATGCCCAGGTCCACATTGACTTCATGGGGCATAGGAGTGCCATACAGGATATCCTGGACCATTTCCAGACCGATCTGAGCGGTGTAGATGGTGGCTATTCCCAGCCGCAGTGCTTTTTTGGCCAGAGAAACATAATCCCCGTCGACATTGGTTAAACAGCTGGCTACGGCATCCTGAATTTCGTAAACTACACCAGCGGGATAGATGGCCATTTTTTTCCAGACCTCTTTGCGTTTGCTGGGTGCGAATTTTTCTACCATGATGCTGGGGCTATCATGGTCTTTGTGCTGTTCAGCCAGGAGGAAATCAGCCAGCTGGGCAGCCATGGCGTTTATGTCCTGGTTGGTATTGATGCCAACAGTTTCACAGAACCAGCGCAGTTTGTTCTGGTCGGTGATGGTAAAGGGGGTCTTGCCTTCAGCTGTGGCTTTCAGGGTTTTGAAAGCCCAGTAGGCATGGTGTCCGTAGGTAGCGGCACCCATGATATTGCGCAGAAGCATATTGCGCATGGCCATACCATCACCATCGATACCACAGACCCCCCGGGTAATCCCGGCTTGCTCACTAATACGGCAGGGTCCCTGAGTGCAGAGGGTGCAGCTCAGGCCTTGCAGACAGAATTTGCAGCGGATTTTTTCCATGGCCTGATAGCGGTCGAAAACAGTGGTGAGGTTGTCTTCACGGATTTTTTGCACCATTTCCTCTACCGAGTCGTGGTAGCTGATTCTGGTATCTGTCATAAACCCACTCCTTTCCTGGATTGCTCTACAATAGTTTTTACCCGTGGTTTTTTTCTATGCAGGATGGTATGATAAAACATGAGGTGATTTAAGGATGTGGGTAGCACTGGGCGATTCCCTGACCTATGGCTTTCCCTATAGCCCCCGGGAGTCCTGGGTGGCCCGGGTGGCGGAGGAACTGGGGATACAGATTGAAAACAGAGGGATTTGTGGAGATACGCTTACTGATATGGCCAGACGTCTGGAAAAGGATGTGCTGGGATATCAGCCCAGTCATTGTCTGGTACTGGGAGGAACCAATGATGTTTACCAGCTGCACTACCGTTTCCAGAGAAGCTGTCAGGCCTTTATGCAGATAATTGATGGTTTGCGCCGGCATAATATTATCCCCCTGGTAGGTTTGCCCTTACCGGTAGAAGAGGCAGAAATCAGTGCCCGCTTGCAGGAATTGCTGGCCTGGCAGCGGGATTTTTGCACGGAGGAAGGTATTATCCTGATTGACTTCTTTGCTGCCTTTCAAAGACAGGGCGGTATCGCTCTCTTGCCCGATGGGGTTCATCCCGGACGGGAGGGTTACCGCTTAATGGCTGAAACTGCTCTGGCTGTTTTACGGCCTTTATTCAAGGAGGAACAAAGTCGATGAAAATTTACTGGCAAGGACAGGAACCCATCAACGCAGAAGTAGTGCTAGATCTGTTAAGAGCAATTTATGGGGAAGTGGAACTATTGCCTGGGCCTGCCGGGGCAGATCTGTGTCTCTATCTCAGCTTTGAGCGGGAAGGGCAACAGATAAGGGTACAAACGGAAATCTGCCAGGAGGGACAATCAGAACTGGTCTGGCTGGAGCGCGAGCTGCACCGGGCAGAAGAAGATTATAACGGCCTGCGGCGGATTTGCCGTCTGGCACTCCTTGAGGCCCTGTTGCCTTTCGCTGAAGCGGGCAAGCTGCCCTGGGGGGTACTGACTGGAATCAGGCCCACCAAAATCGTACATCGGATGCTGGCAGCCGGTTATCAACCCGGGGAAATTCGGGATTTGTTGCAAACCGGTTATGGCCTGACAGCAGAAAAGGCAGGGCTGTTGTTGCAAGTTGCACTGAGCCAGCGTCCCCTACTGGCAAGACAGGAGCGGGAACAGAAGCGGATCGGGATTTACATAGGTATTCCTTTTTGTCCTACAAAATGCCTTTATTGCTCCTTTCCTTCTTATCCCCTGGCGCGCTGGCAGAAGTGGACGGAACCAGTATTAGCGGCCTTATTGAAAGAGATGGCGGCACTAGGAGAACAGGTCAGAGAGCTGGGGCTTACGGTGGAATCCATTTATGTCGGCGGGGGTACGCCCACTTCGCTGGATGCCCGGGAGCTCAGGCAGTTGATGACCGGCATCGAGCAAGCTCTTTTGCAACCGGGGACAGAGGAATTCACTGTGGAAGCAGGTCGGCCTGATACTATCAATAGAGAAAAATTGCAGTTGTTGCGGGCAGCCGGGGTTAACCGCATCAGTATCAATCCGCAGACCATGAATGAGGCAACCCTGCAGAAAATCGGCCGGGCCCATACTCCTGATCAGGTGGTGGAATGTGTCCGGCTGGCCCGGCAAATGGGCTTTCCGGTTTTGAACATGGATCTGATTATCGGCCTACCGGGCGAGGGGCGGGAGGAGCTGGAAGCTACCCTGGCCAGCATCAGGGAGCTGGCCCCTGAAAATCTGACAGTCCATACCCTGGCCTTAAAAAGAGCCAGCTTGCTGGCAGAGGCAAAACGGCAGGGGCAGAGCCTGGAACTGGCTTCGGCCGAAGAGGCGGAAGCGTTGCTGGCCCGGGTTTACCGCTATGCTGAAGAAGAGGGGTTAGAACCCTATTATCTCTACCGGCAAAAACAAATGGTAGGTGCCCTGGAAAATGTGGGTTTTGCAGTACCGGGTAAAGCCTGTCTTTATAACATCCAGATGATTGAGGAAAGACAAACAATCCTGGGCCTGGGCGCAGGGGCAGGTTCAAAGTGGGTAAGACCTGATTACACTTTAGTCAATACCTATAATCCGAAAGACCCCATTGCTTATCTAGAACGCATTGATGAGGTGATTGTGCGCAAAAAACAGGCATTACAGGAGTTGTTTGGCTAGCATACCGGGTAAACCCCGGTATTTTTGTTTGAAAATTGAACAAACCAGAGTATTGTCAAAAAGATTCTGACATGTTATTATAGTTATTGCCTGGCAGGCAAAAAGAGGAGTAAAAAGAAATTTCAACAAAGGATGGTTAAATATGTCGAAAAGGCGCTCTTTTTTCTGGCGGGAAATAGTGAAATATGTCGCATTCCTGCAGCTTTTGTCGCTAAATGGTATCGCCTGGGCAGCTAAAAGTAAAAAAGCTGAAATGCTGACAGGGGAAATCCAGGATATCTGGGAAAAAGTCAGCAGTCTATCCGATATCCTGATGTATCTCGGGGCTTTCGGAGCCATTCTGGGACTGGGGGTAACCGGAATCAAACTGACCATGGGTGGCTGGAGTCCGGAGAATTTGCGAAAATGCAAGACCAGCGTGATTGTCGTAATGCTGGGGTTATTGCTGGTTGTGTCCAGCCGGGTCATGGTCGGAATTGTATATAATGCTGTGAAATAGGTGACCGGCATGGGCCAGATGAGGCGAAAATGGAAATTGTTGTTTACTGGTCTCTGTTTCATCTTTATACTATTGAGCATAGCCAGTAAATCGCAGGCAAATCCTGCAGCCGGTGGGTTAGCAAAAGTTATTAGCGCAGCTGCCCCTGTTGTTGGGGAGGCAGTGACCGGTGCAGTGATCGACCAAATCATCAGCAAAATCTCATCAGATCAGGGCCTCACACCGCAAGAAGCTACCTTACTTACCTCCTACATCCTTTCAGCTATCCTGCTCGAAGCTAACCATCAGATCGTAGCTTTTATCCAGAGCTATTTAAGCTATCAGCAGTATGTCTTCTCGGACAATGGCTGGTTACAGCAATGGTGGACAAGCTATTTGCTAATCGTCAATTTACTGGCTGTATTTGTCCTAACTCTTTACGGGGCGGGCCTGCTCTGGCAGGCGGGATTACAGGTTATGGCAGCGAAAAGGTCTTTGAAAGAATTGATTCCGCGCCTTTTATTTGGCCTGCTGCTGGCCAATGGTATTGTGGCTCTGGTGGAAATGGTTTTACGGCTAAATGGTGCCCTGTGTCAGGGATTATTTAATCTGAATGCTGTCGGTGGGGCCCTGCAGCAGCTCCTGCCCGGGCTGAAGGTACAGGAAGGGGTTAACATCAACCTGGTTTTGCTGGTTCTTTATGCTATTGGCAGTACATTCGCTGCAGTTGTGATTATTTTGCGCCTGGCCATGATCAATTTGCTCACTTTGCTGGCACCGGTGGCGGCTTTGCTCTGGATTTGGCCGCAAACCCAGCACTTTTTCTGGAATTGGTTAAAAGAACTGTTAACCTGGGTTTTCAGTCAGCCTCTGCAGCTGTTAATTTTAACGGCCTTTGGTACAGTTATATTTCGCTCGCCTCAGGCTATTTCCCAGACACTGCTGGGGATAACCCTGTTTCTCTTCCTGGCAGCAACACCCTTCTGGCTGCGCAAGCTGGTAGCCAGCACTATCAAGGATAAGGATGAGGTTGAGCATGAACAGGCATTACACCTATAAAATTCCGCGCAACATGAATCATCCGGACAAAGTCTGGTCCAACGGTACCCACTATATTTCCTGGTTTGATGTTATCCTGAGTTTTGCCGGGATTTTGCTGATTATCGCCCTGACCTATCTGGTCAAAAACATTCTGGTTCTTGTATTGAGTATTTTTCTGATTATGCTTGTCTGCGGGGTACTGGTTTTCTGGAAGCCCCGGGGCTGGCCGCTATATAAAATAGCCTTGCTATTTCTGATTGATAAAATGCGTCCAGCAGTTTGGGGGGAAGGGGAAAAATATGCCGGCAAGTATTAAACAATTGCTGGGTATAACCAGGGTAGAGGATGAGCTTGTAATTTTATCCAGGGATAGATATCGGGCTATTCTGGAAGTTCAACCTCCCAGCCTGGGTCTTTATGATTGGGAAAAGTGCCATCAATTTGACCTGGCTTTTGCCCGTTTGATGGACGGCTTGAACTTTCCGTTACAAATTCTGGTTCGTCCCGTGCCGGTGGATCTTTCCAGCCTGGAGGAGAAATTGAACCAGCTCCTGGCCCGGGAGTTCATGGAATCGAGGATCAAATTGCTAAAAGCCTATGCGCGCTGGCTCTATCAGGCTGTTCAGCAAAAACAGGTAGCAGAGAAAAAAATCTATCTGATTCTGGGCTGGGATGCGGTCCAGGTAAGGGAAGGGGCCTTGCAGCAGGCCCGGGAGGAATTGGATGAACGCTGTCGGCTGGTTCAGCAACTGGCCCGGAAAGAAGGGATCGGGATAAGACGGCTGAATACTATCGAAATTTTTGATTTTCTTTACCGTTGCCTTAATCCGGGTCTGGCAGAAAGGCAGGAAATAGAGTGGCAAAAATTTTTAGCAGATGGCAAAAAGGAAAAACCATGGATAAAACTGAAGAAACCATTGACTTAACCCGGAAATCCAGACCTGAAACCCAGCAGGATCCTCTTCCGTTGCGCCTGCTGTTACCTTCGGCAGCAGCGCGCCACAACCAGCTGGCTGGCACCATGGTGATTAATGGTTATTATCAGGCGCACCTTTATTGTCTAGCTTTTCCTTACGAAGTGCCCATCGGCTGGTTACAACGGCTTTTCCGCTGGTCTGGACCTTGCTGGCACAGTCTGCACCTTGTCCCGCTGGATCGGCTGACCACCATGAAAAAACTGGCCCGTCAGCAGGTGAATGCGGGTTCAACCCTGGAAAATGCCCGCCGCAAGAACTATTTACTGGATCCAGAAGAGGCCGTGGTTTTCCAGGATGCTGAGGAGTTGCGTCATAGTCTAGTGCGCGGGGAACAGAAGATGTATCAGCTCTCCTGGTATGTGGCTGTTCAGGGGGAGACGGAAGAAGAAGTAAAAAGCAGCCTGCGGGATGTGGAAGCCGAACTGGGCAGTGCCGGTATCATCAGCCGGCGGGCTATCTGGCAGGCACCGGAAGCCTGGCTATCCGTCCTGCCCCTTGGCCTGGATCTATTGCAATATCAGCATACTTTCACATCAGAGGCACTGGCAGCCATCAATCCCCTGCATGTTCCCGTAGGTACCGGTTATACCGGAGTGGTGCTGGGCATTGAAGCCAAAACCGGTAAGCTGGTGGCCATAGACACTTTTGCCCTGACCAATGCCAATATAACCATTATGGCCATGAGCGGTGCCGGCAAAACTTATTTGACCAAAACCCTGATCACCCGGGAACATTTCTGGTATGGCAATGACCTGATTGTTATCGACCCGGAAGATGAATACGGCACCTTGATCTCTGAACTGGGGGGAGAACTGGTCAGACTGGATCTGCAACAGGGAGCGGGGATCAATCCCCTGGAGCTCTGGGGAGATAGTGAAGGCAATGGGCTGGCCGAAAAGATTGAGTGGTTGCTGGGCCTGTTCAGCTTAATGCTGGGGGAACTTGGTCCGGTTCAAAGAGGATTACTGGAGCAAGCCCTCATCAGAGCCTATCAGGCCCGCAGCACTATGCCCCTGAACCGGGGGGCAGCTATTGGACAAGAAGAGATAGTTATCGTTGGCAAGAAAAGACGCCAACCCCTGTTGACTGATGTTTATCAGCAGCTGGCTGAAATGGAAGATCCGGAAGCCCGCATCCTGTGTCAGGGACTCTATCGCTGGGTTTATGGAGCTGTAAATCTCTTTAACTGCCATACTGACCTTAATCTCAAAAACCCTCTGGTCTGTTTTGTCCTGAAGGGTCTGGATCAGGAGGAAGTGAAGGCAGTGGCTGCTTATGTAATCGCTGGCTATTGCTGGGGTAAAATGAAACGCCAGCGGGACCAGAGAAAGATCAGGCTGGTACTGGATGAGGCCCATTTACTTTTGAAATATCGGGATACCGCCAGCATTATGGCCCGCTTTGCCAGGCAATGCCGCAAGTATAATGCCGGTTTACTTACCATCAGTCAGAATGTGGATGAGTTTTTGCTTAGCGAGGAGGGCAGAGCGGTTGCCCTTAATTCTGCCGTGCAAATTCTCCTGCGCCAGCATGAAGCTGCCCTTGACCAGGTCAGTCAACAGTTTTGCCTGACCGATTTTGAGCGGGAATTCATCCAGCAAGCAGGGCGGGGGGAGGCCCTGGTGCGGGTAGCTATGACTGATGGTATGCAAAAGTATGGAATTAATGTGGTGGCCAGTGAATATGAACATGAAATTTACTGTTCTCGGTAGCCAGCAACGCTGGCTGGGCTTTTTCCTGCTGGTTCTGATCCTGGGGTTGCTTATGTTTTTAGGGGTTTATATCTGTATTTTCTGGATACTGCTTGAGGCCAATGGGGTAACAGTGAAACTGGAATTTCCTACTGTCAGGGAACAGATACAGTGGGAGGAGGTGGGTAAGGGGCAGCTACTGGGCAAATATGTTTTTCCTGTGCTGGGTAGCTATAACTACAGCGATTCCTGGGGGGCACCTCGCAGTTTTGGTGGTGAGCGCCAGCATGAGGGCACTGATATTTTTGCTCTCTGGGGCACTCCATTAATTGCCGTTACCGATGGTCTAATCGAAAAGCTGGGCTGGAATACTTATGGTGGCTGGCGTATCGGCTTACGCGGAGAAGATGGAATCTATTATTACTATGCCCATCTTTCTTCCTATGCTGCAGGGATTTATCTGGGGAAAAGGGTAAGCAAAGGAGAAATTCTGGGGTATGCAGGCAACTCCGGTTATGGACCGGTGGGAACGACCGGGCGGTTTCCGCCCCATCTTCATTTTGGCATTTATATTGATGGACAGGCTACCAACCCCTATCCATATTTGAAAATGTGGGAAGGAAACAGGTGACATGGTGGTGGAGAAAAGTTTTCTAAAAAAGAATCTGAGTTTGGTGCTGGCTATATTATTTGCTCTTGTGAGCTTTTTGTTATTGCAAAAATACGTTAATAGTATGATTCAGCCGGAAACTGCCGTGGTAGCTACCAGGAATATAAAATCCGGTGAGCTCTTTAGTGCTGATTCGGTGAAAGTGGAAGAAATACCCCGAAAAGGGGTCATCCCCGGTGTGATCCGCAATCCTGGCGCACTGGTAGGAAAGAGAGCTGCTTACCCTCTTCTGGCCGGTCAGCAGATCAGTGAAACCGCCGTCAAGTCAGGGCAGGGCGAGCTTCAGGTCGGACCGGATCAAAGGGTGGTTGCGATCAAGGCCACTCTCACCAATTCTCTGGGCGGGAGATTACATAAAGGGGATAAGGTGGATATTTTTGTGCGCTGGCAGGATAAAAACAGTGGGCTGGTGTACAGTCAGCCGTTGCTCAGTGGCATTACCGTACTGGGGGTGCTGGATGATCAGGGGCGGGACTTTGAGCAGAGACAAAAAGACGTGCTGGATAAGGGTGGGCGCCTCATGCCTGGTGCAGTGCTTTTGGCAATAGAACAGAAACGGGTAGCTGAGGTTTTGCGTTATGAGGTCCTGGGTGAACTGGTGCTGGCTGGCAGTACCCGCCTGGAGTGAGGGAGGGATGAAGTTTGCGCATCATGCTGGCTACCGGTGATGATATTCTGGCTCCGGTGATTACGGAAAGAAAAGACTGGGAACTGGTTGGGTTGGCCTTATTTGCCGAAGATGTGCTGGAGCAAATCAAGCTAACCGGGCCAGATCTGGTGATTATAGCAGATGAGCTGGATCCTCATCTGCGTACCAGTAAGAGGATCCGGCTGGAATATCCGGATCTGCGCCTGATCTATATCATTACCGATGAAAATAACCCTGTTACTTCTGATGACCTGCTAAAAATGGGCATTTACGATATTCTGCCTGGTGTCTTTAAAAAGAAGGATTTACTGGATTTGATTGCTAATCCCAGGAGCTGGCAGGATACCGTCTCGGCGGAGCAGCTGCTGGAGCAACTGGTGGAAGAACCCGGGGAAGAAGCCCCAAAAGTTACTGAAATGATGCCAGCACCAAAACTGGTCTACAAGCAAAAAATTCTGGTTTTCTGGAATCCCAAACCCGGTACAGGGAAAACCTTTCTGGCCAGCGGGGTAGCATTGGCACTGGCGCAAAAAGGACTGAATGTGGGGTTTCTGGATGGGGATTTAAATAATCTGTGTGCTCCCTACTGGCTGGGGGTGGAAAACAAACAGTTTCCCTTGCACAAAGCTATTCGCTCGGGAGAAGAAAGCCGGATTCAGGCTCTGGGGCAGCCCCATCCCCTCTGGCCTAACCTTATTATCTACAGCGGGACGATCTATTGCCGACCTGAAAGTTACAGCCAGTTTGAACCGGAACAGTTTCGCTCTTTTATCAACAGAATGAAAAGCTGTTTTGATGTCATCATAATTGACACTGCCAGTGACTTAAAACTGGTAAGTACATATATCGCATTACAGGAAGCCAGTGAAGTTATTATTCCGGTGAATCAGGACTATTGTCAGTTGCTGGCCATCAAACGCTACTTGCAATTATGGCAGAGGTTGAATATGGATAGTGGGAAAATCTACTACTGGCCTAACGGAATCAATGCCGCTGTTAAACCGGCACTTTCAACCATGATGGAAATATTGCCCGGTCGCTGGGGCAAGCTCTTTCCTGACCTGGGCAGTGAAATATTTGAGCACTTGCTGGCCGGTGAGCATCCCTGGTTTAAACTGAAGGAAAAGGAGGCGAGCTGGGAGGAAAATCTCAGGACTCTCTTTCCAGCCTATCAGCCTCAGCCAGCAGGAAGAGGTGGTAGATTATGGCCATCGTTGATCTCCTTACCGAGCTGGCCAAGGCCAGGCTGGAAAAAGCTGATACCGAAGGAGAATTAACGGGATATAACCGTTTACTGAATGAGGTAAAGGATTATTTGCTAAAAAATCACAGCCAGCTGGTAGGACTTTCACTGACTGACCGGGAGAAAAAACAGGCTGTTGCCCAGATCATCCAGGACTATTTGACTGGAGAGACAGGCTATTTACTCCCCGATCTGGAAAAAATCAAACAGTATTGTATCCAGGAAATTTGCGGTTATGGACCGCTGGATGACTTGCTGGCCAATCCCGATATCAATGAAATCATGGTTAATAACTATCAGGAAATCTATATTGAAATAAATGGTCAGATTCAGAAAACCAGTCGGCAGTTTGCTTCAGAAGAACAGCTAATCAATGTAGTGCGTAAAATTCTGGCTCCGGTGGGAAGAAGCCTGGACCTGGCCAATCCCTATGTAGATGCCCGTTTGGCTGATGGCAGTCGCTTAAATGCGGTTTTGAGCCCCATTGCTGTGCACGGAACCTGTGTTACCATCAGAAAGTTTCCGGTGCGCTTTTATACCCCGGAGAATTTGCTGGAGCTGGGGACTTGCAGTCGGGAAATGCTGGATTTTCTACGAGAAGCAGTGAATAACCGGGCCAATATCCTGTTGGTCGGCGGTACCAGCTCGGGCAAGACCAGCACTCTGCGTTCCATCTGTGCCTATATTCCATCCCATGAACGGCTGGTTACCATTGAAGATGTGGATGAGCTGAAGCTGAAGCAGCTTCATCCCCATGTAGTCAGCCTGGAAGCCAGAAAAAGCAAGGAGTTCCCGATTACTCTTTATGATCTCTTACTCAATGCATTGCGCATGCGGCCTGACCGCTTGATTGTCGGGGAAGTGCGAGGCAAAGAGGCCCTGGAACTGCTGGAAGCGATGAATACCGGCCATGAAGGCAGTATGGGCACTTTGCATGCCAATAATGCCTTGCAGGCAATTCAGCGGCTGGTATTGATGATATTGCGTAACAGTATGGATTTGAATCCAGAACTGGTGATGCGTTTGGTCTGTCAAACCCTTGATTATATCGTTACCATGAAGAGATTGAGTAATGGTAAAAGGGTGATGCTGGCAATAACTGCTGTCAGGGGCTACCAGCAGGGGGAACCCTGGCTGGAGGATGTCTTTTACTTCGAGGAGGACAGATTTTATGCTGCTAGCAGCTGAGCTGTTTTTGGCCGTTTCGGCTTGTTTGCTGGTCTGGTGGGCTTTTCGTGAAAATGAACTTGAGTTAATTGCCACCCTTTACAGGAAGCTTCCCAAACAGGTAGTTCTGGTGCTGGGTGGGGTACTGCTGGGAGCTGGCGTTGGTTTTTTGAGTGGAAGCAATTTCATTGTTATTCTTCTGATTTTTTGTGGTGGAGCATTGCCCTATTTCTTTTATCGTAAACAGTTGATTCGCCAGCAACAACGGCTGGTAGAACAGATGGTAGCTTGCCTTTACCAGCTGGCTTCTTTATATGGAGTTTGTAATAATGTCTATCATGCTTTTGTGCAGACTGCCCAAACAGCTCCTGAACCGCTGAAGTCAGTCTTGCAGGAATTGCTGGCTGACTGGGAACTGGCCGGCTTGTCCACAAATGAAGCTATGGCCCGATTGGAGGAACGCATTCCCCATGATGATGTTCGTTTCTTCTGCCGCATTATTAGCCTGGCAGAACAGACAGGGGGAAACATCAAAGACATCATGTTACAGGTGCCAGAGTCCTTACAGGAACGACAGCTTTTAAGGGAAGAGGGTATGGCGGAACTAAAAGGTTATATCGCCCAGGCCTGGCTTTTAATCTTACTGGTACCTGGCTTTTTGTTGACCTTTTATCTATTGCAGCCTGAATTCATCTATTTATTAATGGATACTGCCCTGGGCAAGGGAGCTCTTTCCCTGGTGCTTTTTATAACTGCGCTGGCGGCTTATCTGGTAGACAGGGTGGTTTCCCCGCAGGAATGGGAGGATATGGCACGGTGATAAAGCTGCTAATTGCTTTGCTGGCTTTGGCCAGCGGCTGGCTGGTTAAAACCATATTAAAAAAAATCCTGACAAGCTATAACTCCAGGGAGCAAAAACGCCTGGAGCTGATCCAGCGCATAGGGTTTCTGCCCTCAGAGGAAAAGGATTTGACTACCAGATTGATGGAAAAATATTTGCTGTACTGGTATAAGCAGAGATTAAACTGGCTGGGCGGAGAACTGCAACCTGCCTTGCTGCGGGAAATAAAAAGAACTGCCGGACTGGGGTTGTTAGTGGTTTTTACCGGTATCTTACTGGCCATATTTAAACATAAAGTTTCCATACTGATTTACTGGACGGGGATGGGGATATTGCTCATTCACTGGCCTCTTATAAAAAAGCGCCGTGTTTATTTGCGCCAGCGGCAACAACTACAACGGGAAATGCCCAATTTAATTGATGGGGTCAGGGTTTTGCTGGGAGCGGGGTTTAGCTGTGCCCAGACTTTATCCTACTGGAAGCGCTTTGCTGGCCCTGCCCTCTTACCTTACCTGCAACAGCTGGAACAGGAGGCTGATTTGGAAGGGCTGGAAACGGCCTTAACCAGATTTGGTACCAGGGTAAATACCGCCCCGGCACAGGTACTGGTTTCCCTGTTGCTGCAGGAAATGCGCGGAGGAATAGATATAAGGGCAGCTGTTGGCCAGTTATCCGGTTATCAGCGCAAAATACGCTGGCAACAACTGCGGGGAGAGCTGAAGAAAAAACCGGTGTACCTGGCCTTGCTGGGAGCTATCCTCTTTGCTAATTTGTTTATCTTAATTGGAGTGCCGACAGTACAACTGATTTTACGAATACGACAGCTTAACTGAGATAAAGGAGGCGTAGGGAGTGAACAGGAAGTGGCAAAAACTGCTTTGCGAACGCGGGGATTTCGTGCAAAATGCTTTATATCTGGCCCTGGTGGTGATTTTTGGGATAGGAGTGCTATCCGCTTTTGGCCAGGAAATTGTGCAGCAATTTCAGGCCATCATCGACAAATTTGCCGCCACCCGTCCCCGTTAGGGCAGAGGGGTAGTGCTTATGTGGAGCTAGTCCTGGTCTTGCCAGTACTGCTGTTTTTATTGTTTGCCATCCTTGAAGGCGGAATCCTCATGGGGGTGGACAATTCCCTGGTTTCGGTTGTGGATTATGGCATCAGAGCAATGGCGGTAGAAGGGGGAATGACAGAGGAGATTGAGGAAAAGGTCAGACAACAGCTCAACTTGAGAGGGATCGATCCCGACCAGGTGAGAATAGAAGCCAGCTGGCAGCCGGTTCAGTTTCAGGAGGAGATTTTTTTGCGCCTGCACTATGATTATCCCTTGCGCTTGTTTGCTATCGAGGATGTACTGGAAATAACTATCCCGCTCAAGGCGGAAACGGTGGGAATCAGTGAACATGTTTTTCGTTGAGGAAAAAGGGACCAATACAGGCTGGCTGGTGCTATTACTGCCAGTTTTACTGCTGTTACTGGGCTGGGTTACGGATATTTCTATGTTATATATTGCCAGTAACCAGCTCCAGCATATCGCTGATAAAGCAGGGGAAGGAGCATTGACCACTTCCATAATAATGAATGTAATCCAGGAAGAAGGAACCATAAAGGTAGACCCTGTTCAGGCAGAAGAAAATTTTCAGCGGCTTTTGACTGCCAATGCCGAGCGCGAGGGCTGGGTTTTTACTGATGTTAAGCTGACCAGGCTGGAGATAGAACCGGAAGGCCCGCCCCGGCTGAGCTGTCGCCTGGAAGGGGAATACAGGCCAGTTTTTATGGGTTTCTGGCGAGAAAAAGTAACGCTGGGGGTAGAGAGCGAGGTTGTACTGGAGGATATACCTTGATGTAAACAATTTGACAGACAGGCTCTGAAAAAGTGGTATAATATATACGAACAACTTCACAACCTCCCAACACAACCTCTAACTTTTCTCCTGGCCCTTGGTTAACAAGGGCTATTTTTTTTGGTATACTTACAGGGGATGATGTGAGTGCAGGGGAGTGAAATCATTGCTGAGAAAATGGTTTGTCTGGCTTATTCTAACTGTACTGGTGGGACAGGCAGTTTTGCCCGCCAAAGCCTGGACTGCCAGGGAACCTTTGATTGTCGGTAAAGGCGCGGTGCTGATTAATGGCAGAACGGGAGAAATAATCTGGAGTAAAAACCCGGATCAGAAGCTCTATCCAGCCAGTACCACCAAAATCCTGACTACTCTGTTGGCCCTGGAAAAGGGCAATCTAGATGATATTGTTACAGTCAGCCGCAGGGCGATGCAACAGGAAGGCAGTGCCATCTGGCTGCAGGAAGGAGAGCAGATTAGTTTACGGGATCTGCTCTATGCTGTAATGCTGAATTCCGCCAATGATGCTGCAGCGGCGGTGGCTGAACATATTGGTGGCTCGATAGAGAATTTTGCCCAAATGATGAATGAACGGGCCCGTCAGGCAGGGGCTGTCAATTCCCATTTTGCCAATCCCAATGGTTTGCCCAATCCGGATCATTATACTACCCCTAAGGACCTGGGATTAATCGCCTATGCTGCCATGCAGAATCCCCATTTTCGGGAAATTGTGGCCAGCAAGACTTTTAATATTAAAAGACAGGATCCGGCGGCTTTGACGCAGTTAATTAATCACAATAAACTGCTCTGGCGCTATCCAGGAGCTAATGGCATTAAAACCGGATATACTGTAGCCGCTCGTCAGTGCCTGGTCGCCTCTGCCCAAAGGGATGGGGAGGAGTTTATCGCAGTTGTCCTGGGCAGTGAAGGCAGAAATATCTGGACCGATTGTACCACACTTCTGGATTATGGTTTTAACAATTTCAAAACTGTACTGGCAGCTAAAGCCGGTGAAAAAGTGGGAGAAGTGCCAGTTAGTGAAGGAGCGAAGAAAGCGGTTGCCGTACTGAAAGAGGACCTTTATGTGACGGTTCCCAAAGACCAGCCTTTACCCAGCTGGGGCCGAGCAGCCCACCTGCTGGATAATGTGCAGGCACCGGTAGAAAAAGGCCAGAAGCTGGGGGAAATGGTGCTGCTCCTGGGGGATAAACCGCAGGCCAGGGCGGAAGTGGTGGCGGAATCAGGAGTAGCCAAAAAGAAATGGGCCAGTTTTGTTACCAGCACGGGCCAGGTCTGGAGTGAATATAAGTGGTGGTTTTTTGGTTCAGGAGGGATGGTGCTGGTCGGAGGTTATTTGCTGGCCCTGGCCAGAAAAAAGAGACGTCAGCAACGCAGATTTTCCCGCTATTATTACGATGATTCGGAATATTAGAACTTTCCATTGCTGACACAAATCGACAGTTGTTGTTGTGCCTTCCTGCTATAATTGAATTAGAAGGAGGCGAGCGGTATGAGAAAACAATTCTTAGAGCTGTTGCTGGAAATGATTGATCGGGAGCGAAGCAAACTGGAGGAGCTCTGGCTGGAATGGGGTAGCACCCAGCACCCCCTGGTTTACCACCAGAGCTGTAAGCTGGACAAATTGATCAACCTTTACCAGCGCCAGAAGTTTTTTTGTAGTTGTTGAAAAGAAGCCTGCTGATAATTCTGAAGGCAAATGAATCGGCCTTCAGAATTTTTTTGTTTTTTCTGTCTATTTAGCAGGGAAATTAGAAGACATGTAGAATATAGTGTTGTATAAAAGATGCTCTAACAAAACAATTGTTACAAGACAAAGGAGGTATTTTCAGGGTATGAAGGGAAAAAAGTTGTGGAGTCTGGTGTTAGCGGGAGCTTTGCTGGCTAGCGGGCTGTCCGGTTGCGGCACCCAGGCTGGCAAGGAAGGGGAGCAAAAGCAGAGTGGAGATAACCAGGCCGGTGGCGGCGAGATTTTAATCGGTACCAACTTTGAGATGACCGGTAATGCTGCCTCCTACGGTCAGGGTTCAGTTAAAAACATCCGGCTGGCTATTGAAGAAATCAATGCTGCCGGCGGCGTACTGGGCAAAAAGATTCGCCTGGTGGAAGGGGATAACAAGAGTGAACCTTCCGAATCCGCCAATGTTACCACCAAGCTTATCACTCAGGACAAAGTGGTGGCCATTATCGGGCCGGCAGCCAGCTCCAATGCGATTGCTGCTGCGCCGATCTGTGATCAGTTTGGCATTCCCCTGGTACCTTCCAGTGCTACCGCTTCTGGCGTAACAGTGGACAAAGATGGCAAGACCCATCCCTATGTTTTCCGGACCTGTATGATTAACCCCTTCCAGGGTAAAGTTGGTGCTGCTTTTGCCATTGACACTCTGAAGGCCAAGACTGCGGTAATTGTGGTGGATAACAGTACCGACTACAGTAAGGATCTGGCTGCTGAATTTGAGAAGAACTTTATCGAAAAAGGCGGTAAGATTCTGGGCAAAGAAGCCTATCTGGCCAAGGATACTGACTTCCGGGCTATCCTGACCAAAATCAAGCAAATGAATCCTGATATTATCTATCTCCCTGGTTACTATAACGAATCCGCTCTCTTCATCAAACAAGCCCGGGAGCTGGGCCTGAACCTGCCCATCGTCGGTGGGGATGCCTGGGATTCCCCGACTCTGGTTGAAGTAGCTGGGGCCAAGGCGCTGAACAATACTTTCTTCACTAACCACTATTCTATCGAAAGCCAGAACGAATTGTCTAAAAAGTATGTAGAAGCCTATCAGAAGAAGTATGGCGAGTTGCCTGATGCCATCGGTGCGATGGCCTATGACGCCGCTTACCTGGTAGCAGATGCTATCAAGCGGGCTGGCAGCGCTGATCCCAAAGCTATTCGCGATGCTCTGGAAGCCACCAAGGATTTCAAGGGCATTTCCGGTACTATCACCTTTGATGATAAGCACAATCCCATCAAGAGTGCCTTTATCATCGAGTTTGTGGATGGCAAGCAGAAACTGAAGACCATCGTAGAGCCCTAAGAGAAAGGCAGCCCACTACAGTGAGAGGTAGTGGGCTGTTGTTTTTTTCTGTCAACAAAAAGCAGGATTTCAGGGATAAATGTCGAATGTGTCAACTGTTAAAACCTGAACAAGCGAAGGGAAGTGTGGGAGATGAAGCTCTGGCGTTTGCGCTTGAATTTTCGCTGGAAACTGGCTGTTGTCTTGATGTTTGCCGTTTTCATCACAGCGGTTTCCATGGGTATCTATGCGGTTTATCAGGAAAAACAGGAGCTGGCAGCTGTTGTTCAGGAGCGATTGCGACATAATGGCAGGATGGCACTGGCTTACCTGGATGTGTTATATCCAGGGCCCTGGCGGGTGGAAAATGGCCTCCTGTACAAGGGGAATATTCAGATCTCCTACAATGACCGGCTAGTTGATGATTTGCGGGATAAAACCGAGTGCCTGGTTACCTTCTTCCTGGGGGATACCAGAGTTGCCACTACAATCCGGGATGAGTTCGGTCGGCGCATAATTTCCACCCAGGCCGCACCGGAGATAGCCCGACAGGTGCTGGCTGGCAAGGAATTTCAAGGGGAAGCTGACGTACTGGGCAAAAAACTGCAGACAGCCTACTTTCCTTTGCAAGATGAAAATGGTCGCACTATCGGTATGTTTTTTATCGGCAGTGACCACCGGGACTATGATGCCAAATTGAATGGTTTAATCTGGAATTTCATTTGGGCCCTCCTGTTTGGCCAGCTGATGGCCAATGTCCTGGCCTGGTATGTCGCCCGTCATTTCAGCCGACCGGTGCAGGCCATACAGCAGGCTATGTCCCGGGCGGAGCAGGGGGATTTGACAGTGCGGGTCCCTGTTACCACCAAGGATGAACTGGGGGATCTGGCGGATAATTTCAACAGCATGCTGTTGCGCCTGAGCCAGGCCTTCCAGGAAGTGAATGAAACTGCCCACCAGCTGGCGGGCTCAGCCCAGCAATTATCTTCAGCGGCGGAAGAATCCAGTCGTACTACCGAGCAGATTGCCTCTACCATCAATCAGGTGGCCCAGGGGACAGAAAGTCAGGCCAAGAGCGTGGAGGATACAGCCAATATTATCAGTGAAATGTCCAAACTGGCCCAGCAAATTGCGGCCAATGCCCATGGCGTTTTGTCTGCGGCCCGGGAGATGGATGAAAGTGCCCAGGCCGGGGAAAAAGCCATTGAGCAGGTAATGGAAAAAATGGCCCATATCAATCAGTCAGTTGCTGAATTTGCTAACCAGATTAGCTCTCTGGGCAACAGAAGTCAGGAGATCGGCAAGATCGTAGATGTGATTACCGGTATTGCCAAGCAGACCAATTTACTGGCTTTAAATGCTGCCATTGAGGCAGCCCGGGCCGGTGAACATGGCCGCGGTTTTGCTGTAGTGGCAGATGAGGTGCGCAAGCTGGCAGAACAATCCGCTGAAGCCACCACCCAGATTTCGGGCCTGATTAAAGAAATTCAGGGTGAAACGGTAAAGGCAGTGCAGGGCATGGAAGAGCGCCGGCAGGAAGTAGAGCAGGGCACGGCCATCGCCCAGAACGCAGTCCTGGCTTTCCGAAATATTATCGAGGCTATCAATAAGGTCAATAACCAGATTGCCTCTGTGACTCAGGCTACTGACCAGATGGCGGAAGGCGGCGATGTGGCTGTGCAGGCTATCGAAAACATTGCCAGCATATCCGAACAGACAGCGGCCAGTGCCCAGCAGGTGGCGGTTGCTGCCGAGGAACAGACCGCCTCTTCCCAGGAAGTGGCTGCATCAGCAGGTATGCTGTCATCACTGGCTGATCGCTTGCAAAGCATTACCAGTCGCTTTCAAGTCAAATAGACCCTGCGATATGTGGCGGTGAAAACCGCCACAAAATGTTCACATTTATACTATTGCTTGTAGTAATGCGAGGAAGTATAATTTCTATAGAAAGCCAAGGAGGTAGGTGAGAAAATGTTCTGGCGCAAACTGGGAATAGAGTTCAAACCTCATAAAACTGGCTTGAGCAAAGTACTGGGGGAATTAGAAGCAGAAATCATGGAGATTGTCTGGCAGCATGACCGTCCGGTTACAGTACGGGAAGTATATGAAGAACTGCGGGAGCGCCGTTCTATCGCCTACACCACCGTCATGACCATTATGAGTCGGCTGGCTGAGAAGGAACTGCTGCAAAAGACCCAGGAGTCCAATTATTATCTCTACTCTCCCGTATATTCCCGCGAGGAATTTACAACAAAAGTAGTTTCCCTGGTGCTAGATGGTTTGCTGGCCGATTTTGCCCAGCCCGTTCTCTCCCACCTGGTGGAGAAAATCCAGGACGAGGATGAAGAAAAGCTGGCCCAGCTGGAACAGCTGATTCGGGAGCGACGAGCTAAAGGAGGCAAATAGTTTGTCTAAGCTGCATCCTTTGCTCATCTATGCTGCCTTTGGCTTGCCGATCACAGTGCCGGTGGTGCTTTTCTGGCACCGGCTTAGTGATAAAAAACTGGGCAGAGTCTGGCTGGAAAGGCTGTGGTTAACCCCTCTCTTGCTACCGTTTGTGATTTACGGCATCAGCATGTTTTTTCAGCTCAATCGCAGCTGTGTCCTGGTAGCGGGCCCGGAGGGAATAGCTGGTTGGCCTGGGCGGCTACAGAGCTGGCTTTGTCAGGCCGGGACGGCCCTGGCGGTGATATTGACGCCGCTATTTCTGGTAGCGCTGGTGGTCGGAGTTGTAAAAGCAGGAGCTGCTTTGATCCTAACCCGTCGCCTGATTAACCGCTATGGTTATTTGCAGGAAGACTACCGGGGGATTCTCAGTAAAGTCAATTATCTGGCAAACACAGCTGGCATTAAACCTCCAGCTGTGATACTGACCGATTTGCCCCTGGGACAGGCGTTTATCAGCGGATTCTGGCAGCCGGTGCTTATCCTCTCCCGCCCGCTGGTGGTCGAACTGGATGAGGAAGAGCTGACAGCGGTGCTGGCCCATGAAATCGCCCACTGTCAGAGGGGTGATAACCGCCGTACCTGGCTGCTGGTGTTATTGCGGGATTTGTTGTTGTTTACCGGCCTATCCCCCCTGGTTTTTCGTCACTGGGAACAGCTTAAAGAGCAACTGGCTGATGGGAAAGCGGGCAACCTGGGGGCTAATCCCCTGGCCCTGGCCCAGGCCCTGTTAAAAACCAGAAGATTGAACACGCCTTTAAGTGGCTGGCGTCTCGCCCTGGATAACTTTTTGCCCCTTGCGCGTTTGGGAGGCAAAGGCAAACTGCAGCAAAGAATAGAGGCTTTGCTGGAAGAGGAACAACTACCTGGACATGCGGGCTGGGGGTTACTGGCCCTTGGCACTATCTGGATGATGGCAGGTGGCCTTCTGATCTTTTTTTGCTAAGAGGCCACCTTTTTAACAAGACAATATACTACGCGATGTAAAAGGAGGAGACCAAAATGGCAAAAAGAGTAGACAAAAAGTCCATGGTATTACAGGGTAAGAAAAAGAATAGCTGGCTGCTGCCGGCAGCGGTTGTTCTGTCCCTGGCTATTGTAGGGGGAGCGGTGGCGCTAAAGACGTCCAGTCAGACGGCAGCTACAGATAAGGCTAATGTGGGAACCTATAATGTTGGTACCCAGGTGACTTATGACGCTGCGCAGAAAATAGAACAAACTGTGGTTCAACCGGAATTCAAGGACGGGAAAATCTATCTTGATCTGGAGCTGGTAAAAAACAACAAGATCGTAAAGTTTGAAATTCCTAACCAGAAAGTGACTTTGCCCAATGGCACCACTTTCAATTCCTTGCCTATTACTGCCTATGTGGCTCCGTCTGGCCGGGTTGTAGGAGCAGTATCTTTCTGCGAACCCTGTTCTGGAACCAGCTTCCATATTGAAGGAAATGAATTGGTCTGCAATGTCTGTGGTACCCGCTGGACCCTGGAAGATCTGAAAGGGGTTAGTGGTGGCTGCCTGACCTATCCTCCCGATGAGGTAAAGTATGAAGTTAAGGATGGCAAGATGGTCTTTGATGAAAAAGAACTGCGGGCCTGGCAACCGCGGGTATAAAGGAGGGGTTTGTTCATGGAAGACAGGATCATTTTGGTGGAAGATGTAGACCAGGATGCCGAAAAACGCTGGCGGATTTTTTACTGGATCATCTTTCTGGTCAGTACAGGAGCGATTTTGTTAGGGGTCAAAATCTGGTATAACCTGAAAGATAATGCAATTAACAACTTCTACCCTGCCCAATTCCAATCCGACAACTATGGTTACCAGCAACTGGCCTATCCTGCGGCGGGAGGCGGCGGCTGTTGTGGTGGCAGCGGCAGTGCTGTTGTTAGCGGTGGTGGCTGTGGCAGTGGGGGCTGCGGTGGTGGCGGAACCCGGCTGGGCGCTGCGGACCTGGAGAAGATCAAGCAGCAGGCTTTAAGTTTTTATCGCCAGCAGACCGGGGATAACAGCCAGGTAGATGCCCGGGTGCAGGATTTTGGCTGTCATATTCAGGTGGATATTTTCAAGAACGGGGCTAAAATAAAGAGTTATGCCTGGCGTGGCGGACAGGTCAGCGAAATTCAGTAGAGCTACAGGAGGCTCAGCTTATGGGACTGTTAACCATTGCGCTCAATAATCTGCGTCGCCAGAAGGGGCGCACTTTCTTTTTGCTTTTAAGCCTGGTCCTAAGTGTAAGCACCGTTGTAGGGCTATATTTGCTCACTACTTCCATGCGGACGGAGATCGGGGACAAGTTTGACCAGATTGGGGCCAATATCCTGATATTGCCAGCGGAAAACAGGCAAAGTTTCAGCTATGGTGGGGTGAGCTTGCCGGGGGCGGTAGTGAAGGAAAATTTAGTGCCGGAAACGATGGCTGAACAGGTGCGTACTATTAAAAACCGGGAAAGCATTGCTGTGGTGGCCCCCAAGCTGCTGGGCGTGTTGAACAGTGAACGCGGACGGGTGCTGGGCATAGGAGTGCGCTTTCCGGCGGAGCTGCGGCTAAAGAAATGGTGGCAAATCCGAATTAGCCCTGCAGGTCAGCCCGTACAATATGCCCCTAAATTTCCGGTGATTGAGCTGCAAGCTGATGAGGTTTTGCTGGGAGCAGCGGTCGCTGAACGCTGGCAACTGGATGTGGGCCAAACCCTGCAGGTAAAAGGACAGACTCTCCGCATCAAAGGGGTAATTGAGCCTACTGGTGGGGAAGAAGACCGGGCCCTCTGGCTGGATCTGACTACCATGCAGAAGCTGACCGGCAAAGAAAAAAAGGTTACTTTCCTGGAACTGGCAGCTCTTTGTAATACCTGTCCCATTGACGATATCGTACGACAATTGACGGAAAAATTGCCAGGCACCAGAGTAATGGCGGTAAAAGCCGCAGTGGAGGCCCGCAAGGCCATTGTGGAACGGTTTGCCCTTTTTGCGTTGGCTCTGGCCGGGTTGATTCTGTTCCTGGGAGCAGTTATGGTCTTGTTGACTATGTCTGGAGCAGTGAAGGAGAGAACCAGAGAAATCGGGATTTTACGGGCCATCGGGTACCGGCGCAGCCATATCATAACAATTATTTGCACCGAAGCAGCGGTACTGGGGCTGGCGGCTGGCGTGGCTGGCTTTGGCAGTGGCACTTTGCTGGCTAGTCTGGGTGCCCCTCTGGTGGCCGGGATGGAAGTTCCGGTTCCCTGGGACCCGCTGGTGGCTGTAATCAGTATGGGCGGTGCCCTGCTGTTAGGGCTGCTAGCAGCTTTTTGGCCGGCCTGGCAGGGTTCTCGACTGGATCCGGTCACAGCTTTGCGGTATTTATAAGGGGTGAAAGAGATGGCTTTAATCAAGGCGGAAAAATTGCGTAAAGAGTATAGTAGCGGTGAGGATAAGGTTATAGCCCTGGCGGAGGCCAGTTTCAATGTGGAAGCCGGAGAATTCCTGGGCATCATTGGGCCTTCCGGCTCAGGGAAAAGTACTTTGCTCAGCATTTTAGGGGGATTGAACCCACCTACATCGGGGAAGCTAGAAATAGATGGTATCGATGTTTACAGCCTGGACCAGGAGCAGCTGGCCGATTTTCGCAGCGAATATGTTGGTTTTGTGTTCCAGCAGTTTCAGCTGTTGCCTTATCTGACCGCCCTGGAAAATGTTATGTTGCCTCTGGCCATCAGCGGCCGGCCCAAAGGGGAGCAACGGGATATGGCCGCCCTGGTGCTGGAAAAAGTAGGACTGGGAAATAAACTGAATCGTTTGCCCAATCAGCTGTCCGGTGGTGAACAGGAACGGGTGGCCATCGCCAGGGCTATAGTCAACCAGCCGCCGATTATTTTTGCTGATGAACCTACCGGGGCCCTGGATAGCAAAACCGGACAGGAAATAATGGAACTGTTTCAGGCATTGAATCGGGAAGGGCAGACCATTATTATGGTCACCCACAACTTAGAGACATTGAAATATATGCACCGGGCGCTGCTGATCCGTGATGGCCTGGTGGAAAAGGTGATAAAGCATGAATCTCTGGGATATTGCGCTCAATAATTTGCGCCGCCGATTTCGTAAAACCCTGCTCATCCTGCTGGGGCTGGCTCTTGGAGTAGCTACAGTTGTAGCCCTGCTGGCCATAACCTGGATGATGGAAACGGACCTCAGCCGCCAGCTGCGGGGCAATGGGACCCGGCTGGTGATTGTTCCCAGACAGGAGGAGTGGAACTATACCTATGGCGGGATGCCGGTGGGGGCAGAAGTAACCTATGAGGTAAAGCACTTACCCCTCTCGTTGTTGTCGGTTTTAGGTAAACAAAAAGAGCTGGAAGTTATTGCTCCCAAGTTCTTAGCCTCATTGCCGGTGGAGGGAGAGAACAATCTGGTAGTAGGGTTAAAATGGCAGGAAGAACGCCAGATCCGCAATTACTGGCAGATCCAGGGTCAGTGGCCCCGGGCTGCCGGTGAAGCTGCAGCCGGTGCAGAATTGGCCAGGGCCAGAAACTGGCAAATAGGTCAGCGCCTTAAGGTGAAAGACCGGTGGGTGACACTTACCGGGATTCTGGCTGCCACTGGTCAGGAGGAGGACGGGCTGCTCTTCATGAACATTTCTGACCTGCAGGCAGTCGCCGGACAGACTGGAGCCTTGAGTTTTGTAGAGGTACTGGCTTTTCGCAATCAAGAGACCAGTATGGCAGAACAGGAGGAGCTGCGTTCGAGGCTGGCGTCCCTATTGCCGGATACAGAAGTGCGCTTGCTGCGGCAGGTGGAGACAGCCCGGCTGGAACTGCTGGAGCGGGTGAAAAAATTTGGCCTGCTGATAACCCTGCTGGTAGTATTGGTGGCTGGAATGATGGTAATAGCCAACCAGTTAGCCTCAGTTAAAGAGCGGACCAGGGAAATCGGTATATTGCGGGCCATCGGGTACCGTCAACAGCATATTATCCGCATCTTCTTGCTGGAAGCGGCGCTTTTGTGTTCCCTGGGCGCTGTGGCAGGCTACTGGCTGGGCATCCTGGCAGCCAGATTGGTCTTACCCAGGTTGGTGGCAGGACTGGAACTTACTGCCTGGTACCCACAGCTAGCTTTAATGATGCTGGCAGGTGCTATCTTCCTGGGCCTGGCGGCTGGTTACTGGCCAGCCCGGCAAGGGGCAAAATTGGACCCGGCAGAGGCTTTACGCTACCTCTGAGCATATGCTAAGATATATGCGGAAGGAGGTTATTGCCATGGTCAATGTCTATGACAAGGCCTATGAGCTGGCCCGGGCATTAAAAGCATCTCCTGAATTTTTGAGCTATACTAAAATTAAAGAAAAACTGGAAAAAGATAAGGAAACCTGGCAGCGGATTGTAGATTTTCGCCAGAAACAGCTGGAAATCCAGGCCAGGCAGTTACAGGGGCAAAAAATTGAGGAGGAATTGAGCCAGCTCCAGAATCTCTTTAACCTGCTGGCGGCTAACCGGGATATTGCGGAATTTTTTCAGGCAGAATATGCTTTTAGCCGGCTGATGTTTGATATTCAGAAGATCATTGGAGAAGCAGTGGGCCTGGATATGGACTGGGAAAAACAGATGAAAACCGGAAGCTAAAGCTTTCGGTTTGTTTTTTTCTGGCCCCGGTGCTAAAATTTGATTATAACATCAGTTGGAAAAGAGGGCTTTGGATGAAGAAAAGAACCATTGCTGAGCATTACATACATGATTTTGCTAGCCTGGCCTGGAGGTTTGACCTGGACTGGCGCCAGCCCCAGCACTGGCGGCAGCAGTTGAAACGGGTGATTGACAGTTATCGGCTGGGGACGGTGGTTAGTGAGCCTCTGGCCCGCTTTCAACGGGAACTGGGAGCCGGAGAAAAAGCGGTAGAAAATGCTCGCTCCCTGGCGGAACGGGGTACGGTGGCCATAGTTACCGGCCAGCAGGCTGGACTGGCTACCGGTCCCCTTTATACCATTTACAAGGCACTGGCTGTACTCAAAGCAGCCCGGGAGCTGGCTGAGCGGGAACAGAGTAAGGTAATCCCTGTTTTCTGGCTGGCCAGTGAGGACCATGACTGGCTGGAAATCAATCACTGTTACTGGCCCGGGCGGCAGTGGCGCTGGCCCGATCCGCCCGGAGCTGGACGCAAGCCGGCGGGGCTGCTGGCTATGACGATGGCGATGGAACAGACCATCTGGGAGATGATTCGCTGTTTGCCGGAAGGAACAGGACGGACGGAAACGGGGGAATGGCTGGCAGCGGCTCTCAAGGGGGCGGGGTCACCTGCTGGCTGGGTTGCGCGCCTGCTGGCTCGCTTGCTGGGAGAGCAGGGTCTGGTGATCGTAGACCCCATGTTGCCGGAACTGCGCCAGGCTTTACAACCCTTCTGGCAGGAGACCCTGGCCAAAGGGGCAGAGATTCCCGCCTTAATCTGTCAGGCGGGAGAGCAGCTGGCTGCTGCCGGCTGGCAACCGGCTCTAGCAATGGCTCCAGACCGGACCGGCTTGTTCTATCTGCAGAATGACGAGAGGATTGCCCTGACGCTACAGGAATTGACCTTCGGCCTGGAGCTGGCTGTCCAGGAACCGGTGCGCCTCAGCTGCAGTGTGGCTACCCGACCGCTGGCCCAGGACCGGCTGCTGCCAACAGTAGCCTATGTAGCAGGACCGGGAGAGCTGGCCTACTACGCTCAGTTGCGGGAGGTCTATCACCTGTTTGGCCAGACCATGCCCATTTTATTGCCCCGCTGGAGTGTGACACTGGTGGAACCCGAGCAGAAGAAGGTACTGAACCAGTGGCAGCTGTCCCTGCCAGAGCTGGCTGAACTGGAGCAGCAGGAAATTGACCTTCGCCTGGCCAGTCGGGCAGGGTGGAATCATGAACAGTTACTGGCAGATTTGCGGGAGCGCTGGCAGAAAGAACATGCTGAGCTTTTCACCCATCTGGCTCAATTGGAGCCAGAACTGGAACTACTGCAGGCCAGGAACTGGAATTATATTTCTTATCAGCTGGATTATTTAAAAGGCAAAGTGGAGCAGAAGTTGCGGCGGCAATACCGTCAGCAGATAGATGCTTTGCTAGCGGCCCGCCAGACCCTCTGGCCGGGAGGAAAAAGGCAGGAACGGGTGTTGAATCTGACCTGGTTTTTGAGCCGCTGGGGTAAAGGCTGGCTGCATCATTTACTGCATGCACCTCTTGATTGGGGGCAACACTACTATCTGGAACTGGGAGGCAGTGAAGATGGATATCATCTATACCAGGGATAGGGAAGCAGCTTTAGTAGAGGTAGAGGCTCTGGTAGTAGGACCTCATCCTGATGATGCGGAAATCGGCTCTGGTGGGCTAATGGCCCGCTGGGGCAAAGAAGGGATAAAATTCGGCATTGCCGATTTGACCCGTGGGGAGCAGGGAACTAATGGAACAGTGGAGGAAAGACGGGAAGAAAGCCGGAGGGCAGCAGAAATCTTGGGAGCCACCTGGCGGATCAATTTGCAGTTACCGGACGGAGGGCTGGCGCTGGACCCGGAACAGGTAGCGGCCCTGGTGCGCCTCATACGGCAAGTCAGGCCCCGCCTGTTGCTGGTGCCTTACTGGGAAGATCGCCATCCTGATCACCGGGCAGCCAGCCAGCTGGCCGAACGGGCCCATTTCGAGGCTGGATTGCGCAAGGTGCTGCCGGAACTGGAGCCTTACCGGCCCCGGGAAATAGTTTACTATTTCATCAACCGGGAAACGGATCCATCATTTATCATAGATATCAGTGAGGAGTATGAAACCAAACGGGAAGCGGTACTGGCTCATCGTTCCCAGTTTTTTCGGGAAAATCGCTGGCTGCCGACCAGATTAAATGGACATTTTCCCTATTTGATCGAGACCCGCTGTCGCTTCTGGGGGGCAAAAATTGGTGCTGAATTCGGGGAAGGATTTCTGGTTAAAAATCCCCTGGTCCTGACAGATCCGCTGGAAATATGGAGGTAAGGAATGAAGATTGGCATTGTTTGTTATCCGTCATATGGTGGAAGTGGTGTAGTAGCTACCGAACTGGCAGAAGCCCTGGCTGAACGGGGGCATGAGGTGCATATTATCAGTTATGAGCGACCCTTTCGTTTGCGCAGTTTTCATCAAAATCTTTTCCTGCATGAAGTTACAGCGGTAGATTATCCGGTGTTCAAATTCCCCCCGTATGATCTGGCCCTGGCCGGCACCATTTATGAAGTGGCCAGAACGAAGGGTCTGGATCTGGTACATGCCCATTATGCCATTCCTCATGCTGTTAGTGCCTATTTGGCCAAAGCCATGCTGGCTCAGGAGCGGAATTTGCCTTTGGTCACTACCTTGCATGGGACAGATATTACAGTGGTGGGACAGGAACCGCAGCTTTATGAAGTGGTGCGCTTTTCCCTGCAGGCCAGTGATGGGGTAACCGCTGTATCCAGGGCCCTGGCCGAGGAGGCTGCGGGAGTTTTTGGCTATCAGCAGCCCATTGAGGTGATATACAACTTCGTTGACCCGGAAATCTACCGGCGTCAGTTCTGTCCGGCCCGGCGGGCTTTTTATGCCCGGCCTGACGAGAAGATCCTTTGCCATATCTCCAATTTCCGTGAAGTCAAGCGCATTCCTGATGTGCTGCGGATTTTTGCCCTGGTCAACCGACAGGTACCCTCCCGGTTGTTGCTGATCGGGGATGGGCCGGAACGGAGTGCCGCCCAGTACCTGGCCCAGGAGCTGGGCGTTCTGGAGCGGGTGCATTTTCTGGGCAAGCAGGAATTTGTTGTACCGCTATTATCCATCAGTGACCTCTTTTTACTGCCTTCTGCCAAGGAGAGTTTTGGCCTGGCGGCGCTGGAGGCCATGGCCTGTGAAGTGCCGGTGGTGACCACAAACACCGGTGGGCTGCCGGAAGTGGTTACAGATGGAGTGACTGGCATCATCGAACCGGTGGGGGCGGTGGAAGCCATGGCCCGGCGGGCCATAGCCCTCCTGCAGAATGAGGAAGAACATCGTCGGATGGCTGAAGCAGCCCGCCAGCAGGCTCTGAACCGTTTCAGGGAAAAAGAGATTGTAACTTGTTATGAAAACTACTATCTGGGCATTTTGCGCAACACCCTTTCCCGGGGACAGTCATAAAATGAGTTAGACCCACCCCCGGGAGGAGGGAGAAAAAATTGGCTGTACGCACCCTGATCTGTGCTGAACCCTTGAGCAGCCACTGGGATGGAAAACAGCGGCATCCAGAGACCGGCTGGACCTTGCTGGCGGTGGTGCGGGACTTGCCTCAACTGGCTGTGGTTATCCGCGAGAAAAAGCCCGACCTGCTCTTGCTCAATGTGGATTTGCCTGGTTTAAATATGCTCAAATCAGTAAGGTTACTGCGGGAAATGCAACCACAGATTACCTATATTGTCATCTTTTTTGGGGGAGAGCAGCAGGTTATCTATATTGAAGGCGAGAACCTGGGCGAAAAGGCTTTGCAGAAAGCGCTGGCAGGAGAGGGGGTCCGTTATCCCGAATTCACCTGCAAGCTATTGCAGGAATTTGAACAGCTTTCCCTGTTATTGCCAACTACCCTGCTGGGCACTGGCCTGAGCAGTCTCAGTCGCCGCGAGATTGAAGTCCTGTCCCTGCTGGCTAAAGGCTATACCGATAAGGAAATCGCTGGTTTTCTCATCATTTCCGAAAAAACAGTGCGCAATCATATCCGCAATATCAAACAAAAATTACGGGCCAAAAACCGGACCCAGCTGGTTTTGCTGGCCCTGCAAAATGGATTATCCAGTTAAAAACAGGCGCAGGCCTGTTTTTTTCTTGCCCTTCCCGGTCATAATAACAGCTGAGGTGGTTGGAAACATGCGCAAACAAGTAACGGATTATCAGCGCTGGATTACTGTGGCCCTGGTGATTGTCGGTTATCTGGCTATGACCCAGTTTCGCACTGTACAAACAGCCACAGGAGTAGAACCCTCCAAACTGCGCAGTGAATCCATTCTAACAACCCTGGTTCAGGTGGAACAGGACAACTATGCCCTGCAGAGGGAGAGTGCTGATTTACAGCAACGGATTCGACAATTTGAGCAAGCGAAAAACATCAATGAAGCCCTGATGCGGGAAAAACAGGAAGCGGAGCTACGAGCTGGCCTGACCGGACTGAAGGGGCCCGGTATGACGGTGGTGCTGTCAGACAGCCAGCTGCCCAGGGAAGCGGGGATTGATCCCAATAATTATTATATCCATGAATCCTTTTTGCGTTCAGTGGTCAATGCCTTCTGGACAGGCGGGGCAGAGGGGGTGGCCATTAATGGCCAGAGACTGATCAGCACCAGTGAAATCTTCTGCGGTGGTACCACTATTTTTATCAATGGTGAAAATGTTGCTCCGCCCTATGTGATTCAGGCTATCGGTGATCCCCGGGCCTTGCGCACTTCCCTGGATATTGATGCCCTGCCATTGCTGACCAACTTGCAGCGGGATTATGGCATCGGCCTGGATGTGCGGGAGGAAAAGGAAATCCGGCTGCCGCCCTATCAGAAGAAGGTGGATTTCAAGTACGCCCGGCCGGTGAGAGAGGGGGAATAAGGATGAGAACGGAAATCTGGGCCCGGGTGGCACTGGTGGCCCTCTGTCTGGGGATTTTGCTGGGAGTGGAAATCCGCACCGCCCGGGAAGTGAGGGAAATGGAGGCCAAATCCCAGGTGCGCTATCGTTCGATGCTGCAGCTGCTGGAAAAAGCTCAGACCAGACACCGGGAATTGGTTAAGGAAGTAAAGAAACTGAAAAAACGCATCAGCGATTTTGAACGGGGAGCGGTGGTGAGTGCCCGGACCCGGGAAATGATGGATGCAACCGAAAAAGCGCGGATGCTGGCAGGGGAAAAGGCAGTGGAAGGCCCGGGGATAGTGATTCAGATTGATGATCGGCAGGGGTCAACTACCATTATCTATTCCGGGGATTTGCAGGATTTTATCAATATACTCCGTTTTGCCGGAGCAGAGGCTATTGCCGTCAATGGCCAGCGAATTGTGGGCACTACCGCTGTTCATGAGGCCGGACAAAACCTGCTGATCAACAAGGTACCGGTGAACCGGCGGGAGGGGGTGCCCTATGAGATTATGGCTATTGGTCCCCCTGACCGGCTGGAAAGCTATATTAAAACTACCTACGGGCTGTGGAAAGACCTGGAGGCAGCGGGAGTGCGTCTGACTCTGACCCGCCAGGAAAGATTGTTGCTCCCTGCCTATAAAGGTGGCTATCTCTTCCGTTATGGCATTGCATTCTGAGTCTGCCTATGGTAGAATTTTTCTTGAAAGGAGGCATGGTTCAAATGAAAATCACTAAAGAAATGGGCATTGGTGAAGTAGTTGCCAAATATCCGCAAACTATCCCCGTATTTCAAGCTCATGGCATGGGTTGTTTTGGCTGCGCTGCGGCGCGTTTCGAAAATATCGAACAGGGTGCTCTTGCTCATGGCATAGACGTGGAAAAACTGATGCGGGATCTCAATGAAGCCGTTGAAAAGGCTTAATTAAAAGCAAGCGGCGGGAAAGAGGCGAAAGGCCTCTTTTCTTTTATAACAAAACGGAGTGGAAAAAATGGCTGTAACTGTATTCTGGTCGGAAAAACTGGCTACAGGCCGGTTTATCCGCCGCTTAAACCGCTTTGCTGTGGAAATAGCTACTGCAACAGCAGCCAGTTTGCGACTGCATTTGCCCAATTCCGGCCGGTTGCGGGAACTGCTGGTACCAGGTGCGGAGGTGCGCTGGCTACCCCGGCCTGAGCGGCAGGGAGTAACCGTCGGAGACCTGCTGCTGGTGGCGTACCAGGGGCGCTGGGTCTGCGTGGATGCCAGGGTACCCAATCAGCTGGCAGAAGCACTCCTGGGGCAGGGACTCTGGCCAGGCCCCTTGCCCTCCATCCAGAAACTGCGCCGGGAGGTAACGGCTGGTGAAAGCCGTTTTGACCTGGGCTGGCAGGGAAAAGAGGGGCAGGGGTTTCTGGAGGTCAAGTCAGTTACTCTGGTAGTAGAGGGAGAGGGACGCTTTCCCGATGCTCCGACGACCCGGGGAACCCGGCATCTCCAGCATCTGGCTGAACTGAGTCGACAGGGGTACTGGACCGGGGTGCTGTTTATCATCCAGAGGGATGATGCTCTCACTTTTGTCCCCAATCACGCAACCGACCCGGCTTTTGCCGCAGCATTAAGTAGCGCGGCTGGAGCTGGTGTGCATATCGCAGCTGCTCTCTGCCCGGTGGACGAAGACGGGATCGCTTTTCGGCAATGGCTGCCGGTGAGATTAGCATGAAAAAAGTGGTCAGCATCAGTCTGGGTAGTCCTGCCGGGGATTTTTGCTGGCAGGGCCGGATTGGTGATGAGTTCTTACAGGTGGAACGCCGGGGAGCAGGGGGAGATATTCAGCGGGCCGCTGCCTGGCTCAGGGAGCTGGATGGACAGGTAACTGCCCTGGCCCTGGGGGGAGTGAACCTGGCCTACCAGTTGCCAGGCCGGAGCTGGCCCCTGCCGGAAGGACAATTTCTGGCCCGTCAGGTCAGACAGACGCCGCTTTATGATGGCAGTGATTTTAAAGCGAGCTGGGACCAGCAGTTGATTCTGAGCCAGGCTGAAAAATGGCGGGGGAGCAGAGTGCTGCTGGCTTCTGCCCTGGACCGCCCCTGGCTGGCTCAGGCTCTGCTGACCAGCGGGGCAGACCTCTGGCTGGGGGATGCCTGGCTGGCCCTGGGTTTGCCTCTGCTTTTTCCCGGTCTCAAGGGTTTTCAGGTGCTGGCCCGGCTGACCATGCCTGGTTTAAGGCGGCTGCCCTTGCGTTATCTTTATCCCCAGCGGCAACAGCAGGAAGGGCAGCGACGCTGGCGGCCCCTGGGCCCGCGGACTTTTGACTGGCTGGCCGGGGATAGCCATTTGCTGCAAAAGGGAGCCGGACACTGGCCGCAGGCCCGGATCCTGGCCAGCACTGTCAGGCCCCGGGATTTAACGCCTTTTGCCGGGCGTTTATACTATCTTTACCCCTGTCTGGCACCTGGCCTCAGTCCGGGGGCCAATCTCTGGGAAGCCATCGCTTCTGCACTGAGCATGGATGGCATCGGATTCTGGCAAAAATATCACAGCTTTGCAGGCAAGTGCCTGGGGGAGGGCAAATTATGCTGACAATCTGGCAATTGTTTCTGGCTTTTTTTAAAGTAGGCATTTTCGGCTATGGTGGTGGCCCGGCAGCCATTCCGCTGGCCCAGCAGGAAGTGGTGGAAAATTACCACTGGATGAGCAAAGAGGAATTCACTGATATGCTGGCCATGGCCAATGCCCTGCCCGGACCTATTGCCACCAAGATGGCAGCTTATGTAGGTTATAAAATGGCCGGCTGGTGGGGGGCGGTTGTTGCTCTGGCTGGCGTAGTGGTGCCCACTGCCGTAGCGGTGGTGGCCCTGGGGGCTTTTTTCTGGCGTTATCGCCATCACCCGGGGATTGCAGGGATGTTGAAGGCGGTACGGCCCGTGGTGGTTGTGCTGCTGATTCAGACAGCCTGGGAAATGGGAGCAAATGCCTTTCCCGACCAGTTCACCTGGATAATTGCGGCTGCTTCCCTGCTGGCCCTGCTCTGGCTTAAAATCCACCCGGCCTGGGTGATTTCAGTTAGTATGGCCCTGGGTTTTTTTCTGCAAGTGGGACTTTTTAAGGAGGGACGGTAGTTATGGCAGTAAAAGTAACAGGAATCGGCAGTTTGCCCCATCAGGAGATTGAAGCAGGACTGGCATTAATCCAAAAATATATGGGAGACTGGCCGCACTGGCCGCAATTTCCCGCCCGGGGCTGGCAGGAGGAGTTTGTACCCCAGTATGTTTCCCCGCTCATCCAGCTGGGTCTGGTAGAAAAAAGAGGTACAAAACTGGTTTTTGCTACCGACGGGGAAGATTTTGCCCTGCGTCTGGCGGATTTCTACGAACTTTACCTGGCAGCTCAGGAGGGGGAGAGCAGGGCTCTGGCCGCTTTTGCCCTGCCGGAAGCAAGTGCCAGCGGCCTTTACGCCCTGGTCCGTTCCATTCAGGCTGGCAACTGGCAGGCCCAGGGAGTAAAAGGCCAGCTGAGTGGCCCCATTACCATCGGCTTTCAGCTCTTGCAACCCGATGGCCGGGCGGCTTACTATGATGAGCAGTTGCGGGACGTGATCCTGAAGGCCTGTGAAATGGGAGCCCGCTGGCAGACCCGTTTTTTGCGGGAAGAAACGGGGTTGCCGGTAATAGTCTCGGTGGATGATCCAGGTATCTATGCTCTGGGGCTATCCACCCACATTACCCTGACCCGGGAAGGCATCAAGGAGGATTTGACCACGGTTATGACTGCCATCAAGGCCGAGGGCGGAAGAACCGGTCTGCATTGCTGTGCCGGTACGGACTGGTCCATGGTGATGGAATGCCCGCTGGATATTCTCTTCTTTGATGCCTATGAATATCTTACCTCCTTGCTGGTACATATACCGGCTTTGCAGGCCTATTTCCAGCGAGGTGGGGAAGTGGCCTGGGGACTGGTACCCACTTCTCCCCGGATTGAGACTGAGACCGCAGAGTCCCTGCTGGCCCGCTGGCAGGAAGTGCTGGCAGCCCTGGAACAGCGAGGACTGGACCGGGAACTGGTGCTGCCCCGGAGCTGGCTGACTCCCAGCTGTGGCACAGGAACCCTGTCTGTGGCAGCAGCGGAAAAGGTTTACCATATAACAGCTGAGCTGGCGGAAAAAATTTTCTAAAACAGTTGACATTTTCCCCTGATCTGCATAAAATAGCTTTGTAAACAATTTCATAGGAATTCGTACTCTTATCCAGAGAGGTGGAGGGACTGGCCCGATGAAACCCGGCAACAGCCCATGCGTTGGGGACGACGGATGGGAAATGTGCCAATTCCTGCAGGTGTTTACCTGACAGATAAGAGGAAGAAGGCTATTTATGTCCTCTTCTGCTTATCTGCAGGAGAGGATTTTTTGTTTTCGGGAAAGGGGTGCAGACGATGAGAAAACAGAACCAATGGCAAAAAATTCAGGGGCTGCAACAGTTGCTGGCCAGAGAAACCTGCTGGTATGCTTACAGCCGCAGTGCCTGGTACCGGCAGCTCTGGGATCGCTGGCAACTCCATCCCAAGGACCTGACCGACTGGCAGGTATTTGGCCGCTGGCCCCAGGTGGAAATAGATGATTGGCCGGAAGGAATTCAGCTGACTGAAGAAGAATACTGGAATGGGTTGATCACCGTTACCGATGGCCGGGGTGGCCGCCGGCTGGTGCCCTATACCAGCAAGGACAAGGAACAGGGGATTGAGGCCTACCAGACTCTCTTTCAATTTGCCGGTATCGGCAAAGGGGATAAGGTGGTAATCTGCCCGCCCCTGCCGGGCCTGCTGGACTGGGCCGTTCCGGCCCTGGAACGGCTGGGAGCCTTACCGGTGTTGATTGAAGCCCGGGCTCTGGCCTCCACCCTGGTGGGCAAGGAACCCACCGTGCTGATCATGGGAAAGGAGCAACTGCCTTACCTCTATGGGCTGCCCCTGAAACGGCTGTTGCTGGTCTGGCTGGAAGGGGAAGAAGGGGGCCTGGCGGAGGCCATCCAGGAGGCGCGGCAAATCAGCAACGGGGAGGTAACGGCTCTGGTGCAGCCAGCCTGGTTGCCCTTCCCGGCAGCCATTACCTGTGAAAAGGGCAGTATCCACTGGTTGCATGAACATGTTCTGGCCCAGCAGTCTCCTGGCAACCGACTGCTGCTGACCAGCCTGCGCCTGCAGGCCTGGCCCCTGGTCCGATATGTCAGCCAGCTCAAAGGTATCTGGTCCACTTCCCCCTGTGCCTGTGGTCGGGATGATACTCCGGTGTTGATCAGCCTGGCTACCTGGGGCAAGGAAAAGAAAAGGGGGGGCCAGAGCAATGCCGCAGCCCGCTAAATCCTGTCAGCTTTGCCAGACCTGTCTCAAGCAGCAGACCTTTGACATTTGTCCGGTGCGAGCCTGTGCCAAAGGCTTGAACAGCGGGCCCTGTGGGGGCACCAGGCCGGGCGGCCAGTGCGAGGTGGGCAGCCGCCGCTGCGGCTGGGCCCTGATCTTTCAAAAAGCCAAAACCGCTGCAGTTGCTCTGCCAGCGAATGCGGGCATCAATTTGAAATTCTACGGATAAGGAGAGGTAGCCTTGTTGCAGCAAAAACTGGCTCAGGGGCGTCAGGTATTAACGGTTGAGTTGCCCCCGCCCCGGGGGATTGCTTTTCAGGAAGTGCTGGAGCTGGCCCTTGCTATCAAAGAGAAAGTTACAGCTTATAATATCACCGATAACCAGCGAGCGGTCATGCGCATGAGCCCGGTAGCAATGGCCGCTCTTTTGCTTCAGGCTGGCCTGGAACCTATTTGCCAGTTTACCTGCCGGGATCGCAACCGTTTGGCTCTGCAGTCGGAAATCCTGGGGGCAGCAGCTCTGGGTGTGCGCAATTTTTTGCTGCTAACCGGGGACCATACGCTGGTGGGGGACTGTCCTGGCGCCAAACCGGTTTTTGACCTGGATTCGGTCCAATTGCTGGCTGCTGCTGACAATTTGCGCCGGGGTTTTGCCTTAAACGGTGAACCCTTGCAGGGAGTACCGGATTTGTTTCTGGGGGCGGTGGTCAACCCGGCACCGGAACTCAGGGAAATGCAGATCTGGAAACTGCAGAAAAAAATCCGGGCCGGGGCAGCCTTTGTCCAGACCCAGGCCATCTATGACCCCGGCATCCTGGCGGATTTCCTGCAAGAGGCGGGGGAATTGGGCGTCCCCATCCTGGCCGGGGTGATACCACTGCGTTCCGCCCGGATGGCGCATTTTATGAATGCCAACATTCCCGGCATTCAGGTGCCCCCGGCTATGATCCGCGCCCTGGAAAAAGCAACAGATCCTCTGGCGGAGGGGCTGGCCATAACCGTTGAGCTCATCCGCGAGCTCAGAACCCTGGTGCCGGGTATCCACATCATGCCGGTCAATACCTTGCGGGCTTTGCCCACTTTGCTGGCCCGTCTGGAGGGAGAAGAACATGAAGGTTGATTATCACATTCACACCGCCCGCTGCGGCCATGCCAGCGGCAGGATGGAAGAATATGTAGAGGCAGCCCTGGCCCGTGGTTTTGCGGAAATAGGCTTTGCTGATCATCTGCCCATGTACTGGTTGCCGGAAGCCAAACGGGACCCGGAAATCGCCATGACCTTTGCCCAGTTACCCGGCTATGTGGCAGAGGTTAAGCAATTGCAACAAAAATATCCAGGTATCTCCATCCGCCTTGGCATAGAAGCTGACTACCTGCCGGGCTGTAAACCCCGGCTCCTGCAAGCTCTGGCCGGTTATGACTGGGACTATATCATCGGCTCGGTACACTTCCTGGATGACTGGGGCTTTGATGATCCCCGGCAACTGGAGGAATATAACCGGCGGGATCCGGAACAATACTGGGAAGAATATTATCGCCTGATCCAGGAATCGGCCCTGGCCGGGGTTTTCGATATCATCGGCCATGCTGATTTGATTAAGAAGTTTGATCCACCCCGGCCCAGCCAGTTGTATCGCCTCTATGATGAGACTGTGGCAATCCTGGCCCAATGCCAGGTGGCAGTGGAAATCAATACAGCCGGCTGGCGGGTACCGGCCAGGGAACAGTTTCCGGATGCCGATTTTCTGGCCCGCTGCGCCCGGGCTGGCGTGCCGGTCACCTTTGGTTCCGATGCCCACAAGCCGGAGCAGGTAGGATATAACTGGGATAAGGCGATAGACCTGTTGAAAGCGGTAGGATATCGGGAAATCGCCTTCTTCAAGTCAAGAAAAATTTTTTTGCAGCCTCTATAGATAAAGAGGAAATTCACGAATTCTGTCGAATGGTAATCATTATTAATAAAACCGGGGGGAGTGAAGACAATGGCAGTAAACTGGACGCCAGCCCTGGCGGTAGGAGTAGCGGAAATTGACCGGCAACATCAGGAACTGTTTCGCCGCATTGATAACCTGTTAACCGCCATGTCCCAGGGGAAGGGTAAGGAAGAAGTGGGCAATATCCTGAAGTTTCTCGAAGACTATGTGGTGGTGCACTTTACCGCTGAAGAAAAACTGATGCAGAGCCACAACTATCCCGCTTTTAATGAACACCTGGCCCAGCATCAGGCCTTTATTCAGGATTTTGCCAAACTGAAAGAGCAGTTTAACCGGGAAGGTCCTTCTACCATGGTGGTTCTTGCGGTACAGCGCCGGGTGGTGGACTGGTTGCGGGAACACATCAGTCAACGGGATAAAGCCATCGGCGAATTTTTGCAAAAAGGGAAGTAAAGAAGAAAAACATTAATTGAGGACAGCGGGTTCTATGCGGTCTAAAAGCATGGAACCCGCTGTTTTATGTAGCAGTGATTAAAAGTTTTTGGGACTTTTTTTTCAGCCAGCAGCAGGAAAAAAGCGATAAATAGAGAATATAGTGGAGTAAAGTGGTGAGAAGTGGTTAGTTGTGGTGGCGAAGTGGGGTGAAAGTGGATGTTCATGGGGGAATATCATCATACCATCGATCCCAAAGGCCGGTTGATTATTCCCGCCAAACTCAGGACTGGCCTGGGAGATCGCTTTGTCGCCACCAAAGGCATGGACAATTGCCTTTTTCTTTACCCCATGAACGAATGGCAGGTCTTAGAACAAAAGCTGAAAGCCTTACCTTTCACCCGGGCTGATGCCAGGGCCTTTGTCCGTTTTTTCTTTTCCGGGGCTACTGAATGTGAAGTGGACAAGCAGGGGAGGATCCTGTTGCCGGCTAACCTGAGGGAATATGCCAAACTGGATAAGGATGTGGTATTCCTGGGGGTTTCCAGCCGGGTGGAGATATGGAGCAAGGAACTGTGGGAAAAATACAGTCAGGAAGCCGAGGCTTCCTACAGTGAAATTGCTGAAAAAATCGTAGACCTGGATTTGGGAATTTAGGGACAAAGGAGCTGACAGCAGTGGAGTTTCGACACAAGTCAGTGTTACTGGAAGAATGCATGGCGGCCCTGAACCTGCGACCAGGGGGTGTCTATGTGGACTGTACCCTGGGAGGAGGCGGCCACAGCCAGGAGATACTGCTCAGAACCGGGCCCGATGGCAAACTGGTGGCCTTTGACCAGGATCCGGCGGCCATCCGGGCAGCAGGGGAAAGGCTGAAAGAATTCGGTGAACGGGTAACCCTGGTTCAGTCCAATTTCGTGAAATTGGAGGAGAAACTGCAGGAGCTGGGCTATACAGGTGTGGATGGCATCCTCTTTGACCTGGGAGTGTCATCCTATCAGCTGGATACGCCGGAAAGAGGGTTTTCCTACCAGCATGATGCCGTGCTGGATATGCGCATGGACCCGACGCAGCCAATCAGCGCTCGTGATTTACTGAACGAGTGGCCGGAGGTGGAAATCGCCCGGATCATCAGAGAATATGGAGAGGAACGCTGGGCCAATAAAATTGCCGCCCTGATTGTGCGGGAACGCACGAACCGGCCGTTAGAAACTACCGGACAGCTAGTGGAACTGATCAAAAGAGCCATTCCGGTCAAAGCCAGGACCGGGGGGCCCCATCCCGCCAAACGGACTTTTCAGGCTTTGCGGATAGCTGTCAATAATGAACTGGAAAATTTCCGCTCTGCCCTGTTGCAGGCGGTGCGGATGTTGAAATCCGGGGGCAGGGTGGCGGTGATCACCTTTCACTCCCTGGAGGATAGAATAGCCAAACAAACCCTGGCCGAATTGGCCCGGACCTGTGTTTGTCCGCCGGAGTTGCCGGTATGTGTTTGTGGAAAACAGCCGGAAGTCAAGCTGATCGGAAAAGCAATTGAGCCTTCGGCGGAGGAAGTGGCAGAGAACCCGCGGGCCCGCAGTGCCAGATTAAGGGTGGCGGAAAAAATTTAAGTCATAGAGGGACAGGAGGTTGAATAAATTGTTGGTAGCGAAGGAGAGGGTGGATTTCCATTATGCCGAGCAGGCGACCAGACAACGGCCCGCAAAAAGACCGGTTGCCAGAAAAAGAAAGAAAGAAAATGTCGCTTTGCTCTTGACGGTGGTCATGGTGGGGTTTATTTTAGGATTAGTGGCCGCTTATCGTTATGCCATGCTGGCTCAGGCCGGCTACCGGCTGGACCAGTTGCAGAAACAGCTGGCGCTGGCAGAAGCGGAAAATCAGCAACTGCAGATGCAGGTAGATCAGCTCAAGTCTTTGCAGCGGATTGAGGCAATTGCTACCACCAAACTGGGGATGGTCAGACCTGATGGGACGCAGATGGTAGCGGTAACAGCACCGGTCCAGGCGGAATCGGTACATACCGCACCTGTAAAAGAGAAAAAGTCCCCGGTGGTTTCTGCTGCCCAGACCATTCAGCAGTCTTTAACGGAATTTTTTGCCCAGATCAAGAAAGGAACCGCTGAAGCCAGAATCAATTAATCGGCGAAGGAGTGGGGCGTGGTGTATGCCACCGGTATTATCATGCGGAGGCGGATTTCCATCTTAATGGCCGGTATCGGCCTTATTTTGATTTTGCTGCTGTTGCGGCTGGCCTGGTTGCAGTTCATCCGCGGCGATGAACTGACTAATAAGGCGCTGGAAAACAGGTTGCGGGAAGTGCAGCTGGAACCCAAGCGCGGTGTAATCTATGACCGTAATGGTAAAGAGCTGGCCATCAGTGTCAGTGCCGATTCGGTTGGAGCGACTCCAAGCCAGATTAAAGATCCGGTGGCGGTGGCAGAGGAACTAGCTCCCATTCTGGAAATGGACAAAGAAAAACTGATTAAATTATTAAGCAAGAAGGCCAGTTTTGTCTGGATAGCCAACAAGATCGACAGCCAGAAAGCCAGGAAAATCCGGGAAAAAAACCTGCCCGGGATTTCCCTGTATGAGGAACCGTTGCGTTATTACCCCAATGGCAGTTTTGCTGCTCATTTGCTGGGGTTTGTTCAGTTTCGCGGCAATATCGGCGGTGGCGGGATAGAGGCGGCCCTGGAGAAAGAGTTACGGGGAATACCGGGAAAAATTGTGGTGGAATATGATGCAGCAGGTCGGCCCATTCCCCAGGCTACCCACCGTTATTATCCCTCGGTAGAAGGCAACAGTGTGGTGCTGACCATTGATGAGACTATCCAGCATTTCGTGGAACGGGAACTGGATAAGGTGATGGAAAAGCACAAACCCGCTCATGCTGCCATAATAGTAATGGATGTCAAAACCGGGGAAATCCTGGCCATGGGGGTGCGGCCAACCTATGACCCTAACCAGTATTTCAAGTTCCCCCATGAACTGTGGTCCAAGAATTTTGCCGTAGCAGATGCCTACGAGCCTGGTTCTACTTTCAAGGTCATCACTGCCGCAGCTGCTCTGGAGGAAGGGGTAGTGCGGCCCCAGGACCGTTTTTATGATCCCGGTTTTAAAGAAGTGCTGGGAAAAAAGATTAAATGCTGGAAAGCCGGAGGCCACGGCAGCCAGAGCTTTGTGGAAGTGGCCCAGAATTCCTGTAACCCGGGTTTTATTGAGGTGGCTTTGCGGCTGGGAGTGGAAAAATTCAGTCGCTACGTGCGGGCTTTCGGTTTTGGCATGCCCACCGGCATTTCCCTGCCGGGGGAAGGAGAAGGGATTCTGGTCAATCCGAAAAAAGCGACCCAGCTTGATCTGGCTACCATGGCCATCGGCCAGTCCAATGCTGTTACACCCATTCAGCTGATTACCGCAGTGGCTGCGGTGGCCAATGATGGGATGCTGATGAAACCCCAGGTTGTTAAGGAAATCCGGGATATAAAAGGCAATGTGGTCAGGACCTTTGCACCCCAGCCGGTGCGGCAGGTGATTTCCACCACTACGGCCCGGGAACTGCGAGGGATCCTGGAACACGTGGTGGCCCGTGGTACCGGGCAAAAAGCCTATCTGGAAGGCTACCGGGCGGCCGGAAAAACGGGTACAGCCCAGAAAGCCGGGCCTGGAGGGGGATATGTGGCTGGCAAGTATGTGGCTTCCTTTGTCGGTTTTGCCCCGGCGGATAACCCCCGGGTAGCAGCTCTGGTGGTGATCGATGAACCCCAGGGCGGAGAATATTATGGTGGGGTCATCGCTGCTCCTGTATTCGGGGCGGTGATGGGTGACACTCTGAAGTATCTGGGGGTAATGCCCCAGCTGGATGCCGGGGTTAAACCTGATCCCAAACTGATACCCCGGCAATCCCGGCCGGAACAGCCAGGCGAAAAGCTCAAGGCAGTGGAAGTGCCTTCCCTGGTCAACCTGCCGGTAGCGGAGGCCAGGCAGCTGGCGGAAAAGGCCGGACTCAAGGTGCTGGTGGAAGGGGAACAGGGCGTGGTACAGCGCCAGTTCCCTCTGGCAGGAGCTGTGGTCACCCAGGGCACGGAAATCCTTCTCTCCACCCGGCGGGGTGAAGTGCCTGCGGGTACCAGGGTGACAGTACCGGATGTTAGTGGCAAAACCCTGCGGGATGCCGCTACCTTGCTGGCTTTGACCGGATTGAGGCTGGAGGCGGAAGGCAGCGGGGTGGCCTATGAGCAAAGCATAGCTCCCGGGGAAAAGGTGGTGGCTGGAACGGTGGTCAGGGTGAAATTCCGCCCTCCGGCAGAAGGAGGAAGTGGAGGGAACAATCCGACCCAGCCAACGGCCGGAACCTTGCCTGATTCTGAACTCAAGGATTAAAAAGCGAGCCGGTGGACAGAGTTGCTGCCGCCGGCTCTTTAGTTTATAATTTTATTTTATAGTGAATAATACATAATATATTAAGGAAAGCTTTGCCAAGACCGGATAAGGAGGCATTCAGCGTGATTCTAAGTGAACTGCTTCAAGGACTGAAGACCAGCCAGGTGATAGGACCGCTGGCAGTAGAAATAAAGGGGATTGCCCATGACTCCCGCCGGGTGGAACCGGGCTTTCTCTTTGTGGCAATCCCGGGTTTTCGGGTGGATGGCCATGCTTTTATTCCTCAGGCTCTGGCTGCCGGAGCGGTGGCAGTGGTAGGGGAGAAGAAACCGGCAGACTGGCCGGAAAATGTTACCTGGATTGAAGTGCCAGACAGCCGTCGGGCCCTGGCTCCGCTGGCTGCCCGCTTTTACGGCTATCCAGCCAGCAAGCTGACCTTGATCGGGGTAACCGGTACCAATGGCAAGACTACCACTACCCATCTGGTGGAAGCAATTCTGCGCAAGGCCGGGCACAAAGTGGGCCTGATGGGTACCATTTACAACCGTCTGGGGGAGGAGATTTTGCCTGCTGAAAATACCACTCCCCTGCCCCTGGAATTGCAGGCGAACCTGAAACACATGGTGGAGCGGGGGGCCAGCCATGTGGTGATGGAAGTATCCTCCCATGGTCTGGACCTGGGCCGGGTGGATGAATGTTACTTTGCTGTGGGGATTTTTACCAACCTAACCCAGGACCATCTGGATTACCACGGCACTCTGGAAAATTACCGGGCGGCCAAGGCGTTATTGTTTAAAAAGGAGCGTTGCCGCATTGCGGTCATTAACCTGGATGATGCCCAGGGGGACTATTTCCGCCAGCTGGCGGAAAGGGAGGGTCTGGAGGTCTGGACCTATGGCCGACAGAAAGGGGCTATGGTCAGGGCCCTGCATCCTCGCATTACTGCCAGTGGCGTCAGTTTCCAGGTTGTTACCCCCAGAGGGGAGGCGGAAATCCAGTTGCAGCTGACAGGGGATTTCAATGTTTATAATGCCCTGGCTGCCCTTGGTGCTGGACTGGCTCTGGGTTATGAACTGGACTTAATCAAGCAGGCTCTGGCCGCTGTCCCCGGGGTGGCCGGTCGTTTTGAAAAGGTGGAGGCCGGTCAGCCCTTTACCGTGATCGTGGATTATGCCCATACGCCTGATGGACTGGATAATGTTTGCCGGACTGCCCGCCAGCTGGTACCGGCCGGACAGGGGAGGCTGATTACCGTGTTTGGCTGTGGCGGGGACCGCGACCGGGGCAAGCGGCCGAAAATGGGTGCCATTGCCGCCCGTTACAGTGATTATGTGATCATAACCTCAGATAACCCCCGCACCGAGGATCCGGCGGCCATTCTGGATGAGATTGAGCCGGGAGTGCGGGAAGCCGGAGGGAATGTGCCTTATGAAAAGATTGTGGATCGGCGGGCAGGAATTCGCCGGGCCCTGGAACTGGCCCAGCCTGGCGATCTGGTGCTGATAGCCGGTAAAGGCCATGAGACTTACCAGATTATCGGTCAGCAGGTGCTGCCTTTTGATGACCGCCAGGTTGTGCGGGAAGAATGGCAGCGGAAAGGGTGAGGAGCATGTTGCCATTGACTCTGGCGGAAATCGCCAATGCTGTCCAGGGAGAACTAAAGGGCGGTCAGCCGGAAACGGTCATCAGCGAGGTGGTTACTGACAGCCGGCGAGTCCAGCCGGGACAGCTCTTCATCGCTCTGGTAGGGGAAAAGCATGATGCCCATAGCTTTTTACCCCAGGTAGCGTCAGCAGGAGCGGAGGCGGCTATTGTCAGCCGCCTGCCGGCAGAGGCCCTGGACTTGCCCTTGATTCTGGTGAAGGATACCCTGGTGGCACTGCAGCAGCTGGCAGCTTATGTTCGCCAGCGCTGGGGCGGGAAAGTGGTGGCTGTCACCGGCAGTGTGGGCAAAACTTCTACCAAAGATCTGCTGGTACAGGCTCTGGGATCCAGCTGGTCGGTTCGGGGGACTCAGGGCAATCTCAATAACGAAATCGGACTTCCCCTGACTATTTTGAGTCTTACGGGCCAGGAAGAGATTCTGGTTACAGAAATGGGCATGCGGGGGCCGGGTCAGATCGCAACCCTGGCTGACATCGCCCGGCCCGATCTGGGCATAATCACCAATATCGGGGATGCCCATATCGAACTGCTGGGCAGCCGGGAGGCTATTGCCCGGGCCAAAGGGGAATTGCTCTACGGGCTCAAGGCCGGCGGTCGGGCCATTCTCTGGGGGGATGACCCTTACTTGCGCCGGCTGGGCCAGGAATGGCAGGGGGACGTGATCTGGTATGGACGGGGGGAAGATTGTCATTTTCGGTTGACCTCCCTGCAGCTGGAGGCGGAAAGCAGCCGCTTTCAGGTGTTAACACCAGTGGGGCCGCTGGACCTGACTTTGCCCCTGCCCGGGGAGGCAATGGTCAATAACGCCCTGGCCGCCCTGGCCGCAGTCTGGGCTCTGGGGGGCGATGTGACCCGCAGCGGGGCAGCTCTGGCTCAGGCTCGTCTCTCCGGTATGCGCCTGGAAAAGAAAGAAATCAAGGGTGCGGTGATTAGAAATGATGCTTATAATGCCAATCCCCAGTCCATGGCGGTGGCGCTGGCCATCCTGGCCCGGCAGCCGGGGGAAAAGGTGGCTGTCCTGGGAGACATGCTGGAACTGGGGCCGATCGAGGAAGAGGCTCATCGCCAGCTGGGGCGGGAAGCCGGCAGGATGGGACTGGCTTTTCTCCTCACCATTGGCCCCCGGGCCCGCTGGATTGCCGAGGAAGCGGCCAGGGCAGGGCTGGCCGCAGACCGAATCAGGGCCTTGCCGGGACGGGAAGGAGCAGCCGGGCTGTTAAAGCCCTGGCTCCGGCCGGGAGTGACTATATTGTTTAAAGCCTCCCGTGGCATGGGATTGGAGAAGATTATCGGAGAACTGGAGCAGGAGGAGACTATGGCCAATGGTTAAAATTGCACTGGTTTTTGCTTTGTCGGCACTTTTTACCCTGGTTCTGGGGCCTGTTTTTTTGCCCTGGTTGCGCCGGCTCAAATTCGGTCAGTATATCCGGGAGGATGGGCCCAAAGCCCACCAGGCCAAGGCTGGCACTCCCACCATGGGTGGGTTGATGATGCTGGTCAGCCTGCTGGTGGTAACCCCCTTGCTCTTGCCCTGGCAGCTGGAGACGCTGGTGTTGCTCTTGTTTACTATCGGCTATGGCTTGATCGGTTTTGTTGATGATTACATAAAAGTTGTGATGAAACGCAACCTGGGCCTCAAGGCCAAACAGAAGATGCTGGCGCAGACTCTGCTGGCCCTGGCTCTGGCCTGGATGGCAGCTTATGGTCTTGACCACGGACCCCGCATCATGCTGCCGGTGCTGGGCCAACCGCTGGACCTATCCTTTCCTCTCTTTGCCCTTTTTATCTGGCTGGTGGCGGTGGGCACCACCAATGCTGTCAACCTGACTGACGGACTGGATGGACTGGCAGCCGGGGTTACTACTATCGTTGCCCTTACCTATGCGGTAATTGGAGCGGGTCAGGGCCAGCCAGCGGCAGCCCTGTTTGCGGCAGCCCTGGCGGGAGCCTGTTTGGGCTTTTTGCGCTATAACCGGCATCCAGCACAGGTGTTTATGGGGGATACTGGTTCCCTGGCTCTGGGGGGAGCGCTAACCGCACTGGCAGTGGTGACCAGGACGGAACTATTGTTACCGGTACTGGGAGCGGTTTATGCTGCTGAAACCCTGTCCGTCATCATCCAGGTAATATCTTTTAAAACTACGGGTAAACGGGTTTTCCGTATGAGTCCTTTGCACCATCACTTTGAGCTGGGAGGCTGGCCGGAAAGCCGGGTAGTACGGACCTTCTGGAGCGCTGCCGCCATTGCCTGTGCTATTGGCCTGTTGCTCTGGCTGGCCGGCATGGTAGGATAAGGAGGATTAGACATGGATTTACTGGATAAAAATATACTGGTAGTAGGGATGGCCAAAAGTGGGGTAGCAGTTGCCCGCTTTGCCCGGGAAGCAGGGGCGCGAGTGACCGTCTGTGATGCCAAGAGCCGGGAGGAACTGGGGGAGAAGGCTGCTGAACTGGAACAGGCAGGCGTCAGGGTAGTGGCTGGTAGCTATCCCCGGGTAAGCCGACAGGAGTATGACCTGGTGGTACCCAGCCCGGGAGTGCCCCTGACCGTTCCACCTGTGGCAGAGGCGATGGCAGAAGGCATACCGGTTTTCAGTGAGATTGAGCTGGCTTCCCGCTACATTAACCAGCCGCTGGTAGCTATTACCGGCACCAATGGCAAAACCACCACCACATCCCTGATTGGTGCCATGACCCGCCAGGCCGGGTTAAAGCCCTGTGTGGCGGGGAATATCGGGCAGCCCCTGATTGCGGAAACCAGAGGCGATTATGGGGTCTATGTAGTGGAAGTCAGCAGTTTTCAGGCTGAAACTACAGTGGAATTCCGGCCCAGAGTAGCGGTGATCCTCAATGTCACCCCTGACCATCTGGACCGCCATGGGACGATGGAAAATTATGCGGCTGCCAAGGCCAAAATCCTGGCCAATCAGCAGCCGGAAGATTTCGCAGTCCTCAATTATGATGATGAATGGGTACGGGCAATGGCGGCTCAAACCCGGGCCCGGGTTATATTTTTCAGCCGCACGCATAGACTGGAAGAAGGGGTCTGCTGTGAGGAGGGGCAGGTAGTGGTGAAAAGCGGCGGACAGACTACTGTGATCTGTCCGGCCAGTGAAATTGCCATTCCGGGAGCCCATAACCTGGAAAACGCCCTGGCAGCTGTGGGTGCAGGCTGGGCCCTGGGAATAGAGGCTGCGGATCTGGCCCGGACCCTGAAAACTTTCCCTGGAGTTCCTCATCGCCTGGAATTTGTGGCGGAAATCCAGGGAGTAAGGTATATTAATGATTCCAAAGGCACCAATCCTGATGCGGCCATTAAGGCCCTGGAGGCTTATGAGCAGCCGATTGTCCTCATTGCTGGTGGCAAAAACAAGGGCAGTGACTTCGGTCTGTTTGCCCGCAAAATCAAGGAAAAATGCCGGGCGCTGGTGCTGGTAGGGCAGGCTGCTCCTGCCATTGAAGCAGCAGCCATTGAGGCAGGGGTCAGTCCCATTTACCGGGCCAGCACCTTTGCTGAAGCGGTGCATCTGGCTGCCGCCGCCGCCCGGCCTGGCGATGTAGTCCTTTTATCCCCGGCTTGTGCTAGTTGGGATATGTTCAACAATTATGAAGAACGGGGGGAACTCTTTAAACAGCTGGTTCACAGTTTAAGGAGGTAATGACCCGTGTATACCAGGAGAAGGGCGCCCGATTTTCTGCTTTTTCTGGCCGTAATGTCCCTGCTGGTGTTTGGTCTGGTTATGGTTTTCAGTTCCAGCTCCGTAACCAGTTATTACCGTTATGAAGGGGATGTCTTTTTCTTCTTTAAAAAACAGCTCCTCTGGGCCTGTCTGGGCACCATTACCCTCCTGGTCATGCAAAATGTGGATTACTGGCGCTGGCGACGTTTTACTATGCCGGCCCTGTTTCTGGCCATTGTCCTGCTGCTTCTGGTCCTCTTGCCGGGAGTGGGTAAGACGGTCAATGGAGCACAGCGCTGGATCAATCTGGGGTTTATGAGTTTCCAGCCTTCGGAAACCATCAAGTTATGTATGGTGCTGTTTTCTGCCCATTATCTGGCTGCAGCCCGGCAACAGCTTCATTCCTTTACCAGGGGCACATTACCTTTGCTGGGGGTACTGGGGCTGGTCTGTGGCCTGATTTTGCTGCAGCCTGACCTGGGGACAGCTGTGGCGCTGGCGGGTACAGTCTATATTATGCTGTATGCGGCCGGAGTGCCCTATAAACAGCTGGTCGGGCTGGCGTTAAGCGGGCTGGCGGCGGTGGCGCTGGCCATTGTCCTGGAGCCCTACCGCATGCGGCGTTTTCTGGCCTTTCTGGATCCGGAAGCTGATCCCATGGGCAGTGGTTATCATATTATCCAGTCCCTTTATGCCATTGGTTCCGGTGGCTTTTTTGGCAAGGGGCTGGGGCAGAGTTTGCAAAAATATTTCTATTTGCCGGAACAGCATACTGACTTCATTTTTGCTATTATCGGGGAAGAGCTGGGTTTTCTGGGTGGGGCCCTGGTCATCTTTCTGTTTATGATCCTGGTCTGGCGAGGGCTAAGGGTGGCTATTACCGCCCCGGATGCCTATGCCAGTTTGCTGGCTGCCGGTCTGACTTCAATGGTAGGCTTGCAGGCAGTGGTCAATATCGGGGTGGTAACCGGTTCTCTGCCGGTAACGGGTATTACTTTGCCGTTTATCAGTTTTGGTGGCACCTCCCTGGTGTTCTCAATGGCCGGGATTGGACTTTTGCTCAATATTTCCCGCTATACCCTTGACCATTGACATAAAGAAGGTGAAACTATGCGTCTACTGGTGACCGGTGGTGGAACCGGGGGGCACATATATCCAGCCCTGGCGGTGGCCCGGGCCTGGCAGGAGCGGTTTGGCAGCGGCTCGGTGCTTTATGTGGGCACCAGCAGGGGCCTGGAAGCCCGACTGGTGCCGCCCACGGGTATTCCATTCCTGACGGTGGAGGTACAGGGACTGCCGCGCACTATCAACCGGGAATTGCTGACTTTTACTCCCCGCCTGCTGCGGGGATTAAAACAGGGGCGGCGAATTCTGAGGGAATTTCGGCCCCAGGTGGTGCTCGGCACCGGGGGTTATGTCTCCTTTCCTGTGGTGGCCCTGGCTACCCTGGCCGGAATTCCTGCTCTTTTACATGAACAAAATGCCTTTCCCGGTCTGGCCAATCGTTTGCTGGCCCGGCGGGTGGCGGGAGTAGCCCTGACTTTCCCGGAGGCAGCTGCCCGTTTTCCGGCCGGGGTGGAGTACCGGGTAACCGGTTTGCCGGTGCGGCCGGAAATCAGCCGGGTAAGCCGGGAGGAAGGGCTGGCCTATCTGGGGCTGGAGGGCAAACGCCCGGTCCTGCTGGTTACCGGGGGTAGCCGGGGAGCGCGCAGTATCAACCGGGCCATGCTGGGGGTCTACCGCGCGCTCAACCAGTTGCCTCCTCTGGATATAGTCCATATAACCGGTGAGCTTACTTTTGCTGAAACCATGGAATCAATTTCCGTTTTAGGTATAGAAAACTATAAAAAGGGCAATATTTACATTAAACCCTACGAACACCAGATGGCCCATGCCCTGGCGGCTGCCGACCTGATTCTCTGCCGGGCCGGGGCTACTACACTGGCGGAAATTACTGTGCGTGGCCTGCCTGCTATTCTGGTGCCCTATCCCTATGCAGCGGAAAACCATCAGGAATACAACGCCAGGGCCCTGGTCCAGGCGGGAGCGGCCCGCATGCTGCTGGACCGGGAACTGAATGGCCAGCGGCTGGTAAGTTTGCTGACGGAATTATTGCAACAGCCCCGGCGTTTGCAGGAAATGGCGGCAGCTGCCCGCCAGCTGGGGAGACCGCAGGCCTTAGCGGATCTGATGGAGTTTTTACTGGAAAAAGCCCGTTAATTTTTTGGCAGTGGACCGGACAAGCCCGGTCACACATTATAGGCAAAATTCATAGAATGCTATGCGCTTCCGGAAAGGGGTTGAAGCACAGTGAAAGAAATCAAGGGCCGGGTCCATTTTATCGGTATAGGTGGTTCAGGTATGAGCGGCCTGGCGGAACTGCTGCTGGGCCGTGGCCATCAGGTGAGCGGTTCGGATGTGAAGGCCAGCCAGGTAACAGCCAAATTGGAGCGAATGGGTGCCCGGGTCAGTATCGGTCATCGGGCGGAACTGGTGGAGGGGGCAGAACTGGTGGTGGTTTCTACCGCTATCAGGCCGGAAAACCCCGAGCTGGTGCGGGCTCAGCAAATAGGCCTGCCTATCTGGCATCGCTCCGATTTGCTGGCCTGGTTTATGCAGCAACAGGAAGGAATTGGCATTGCCGGGGCTCATGGCAAGACCACTACCACCGGCATGGTAGCCAACATGTTGTTACAGGCCGGGCTGGATCCCACGGTGGTGGTAGGTGGTACCTTCCGCACCATCGGCGGCAATGCCCGTCTGGGTCAGGGCCGTTATCTGGTGGCCGAGGCGGATGAAAGCGATGGTTCCTTCCTCAAACTGCCCATCAAGTACGGCGTGGTAACCAATATCGAGGCAGACCACCTGGACTATTACGGGGATTTGAGCAAAATCATCACCGCTTTTCGCACCTATCTGAACCGTTTGCCTGGCGATGGCCTGGCAGTCCTGGGCATCGACAATCCCCTCACCGCCAGCCTGGCGGCTGAACATAAGGGGCCTAAACTAACTTACGGTTTTGCTGCTACTGCTGATTACCGGGTAGAGGAGCCGGTGCGGGAAGGAGCCTGGCAGGTGGCGACCGTCTACGAGGGTGGGCAAAAACTGGGGCAGCTGCGCCTGGCTGTTCCCGGGCGCCATAATGCAGTCAATGCCCTGGCGGCAGTAGCCCTGGGCCGGCATTTTGGCCTGGCTTTTCCGGCGATCGCTGATGGGTTGGCTCAGTTCCAGGGTGTAATGCGTCGGTTTGAAACCCTGGGCCGGCATCTGGGTATCTGGGTGGTGGATGATTATGCCCATCATCCCACCGAAGTGCAGGCTACCCTGAAAGCGGCACGTCAGGCTGGACCCCGGCGGCTGGTGGCCTGTTTCCAGCCCCACCGCTACACCCGGACCAAATTTTTGGGTGAGGAATTTGCCCATTCTTTCGCTGAGGCTGACCTGGTGTTACTGACAGACATTTATAGTGCGGGGGAAGACCCCATCCCGGGGGTAAGCACAGAAGGGATAATTGCCGCTATGCCTGCCGAGGTGCGGGCCCGGACCCTGTATTGTCCCACTTTGCCTCAATTAAAGGAGAAGCTGTTGCAAATTCTTAAGCCCGGTGATCTGGTCTTGACCATGGGAGCGGGTAATATCCGGCAGGTGGGAGAAGAGCTGGCACAAATTTTACTGGAAGCAGAGAAAGAGGGGCGGCAGCTGTGGACAGAAGTAGCTTCCGGCTAGAAGGAGATTTCGGGGAAATCCGCTGGCAGGAGCCGCTCAGCCGCCATACCACCTGGAAGCTGGGAGGACCAGCCCGGGCCCTGGTCCTGCCGGAAAGGCCGGATCAGGTGGCGGCTTTGCTCCGTTATTGCCAGGAGAAGCAAATTCCTCTGCTGGTGCTGGGCAATGGCTCCAATCTGCTGGTCAGGGATAGCGGCTGGCCGGGAGTTGCCCTCAAACTGAGCAAACTGCAGCAGCTGGAACTGAGCGGGGAAAAAATCAGGGCCCAGGCAGGGGTATTGTTGCCGGTACTGGCCCGGAAAACCATGGCGGCCGGTCTGGCCGGACTGGAATGGGCCGGGGGCATACCGGCCACTGTGGGCGGGGCTGTACTGATGAATGCCGGCGCCCATGGCGGCCAGATGGCCGAGGTGGTGGAGAAGGTCACCATCCTGAACTGGCAGGGAGAAGAGGAAGTCTGGTCCAGCCAGGAACTGGATTATGGCTACCGCAGCTCCCGGCTCAAGGCAGCGCGGCCAGGAGTGGTAATCGAAGCCAGTTTCCGTTTGACACCTGCTGACCCGGTTCAGTTACAGCAGCGGGCCCAGGAACTGCTGGCCTGGCGGCAACAGCATCAGCCCCTGAACTTACCCAGCTGTGGCAGTGTGTTCAAAAATCCCCCCGGGGGGAGTGCCGGTCGGTTGATTGAAAGCGCCGGTTGCAAAGGCTGGCAGGAAGGCCAAATCCAGGTCTCCCCGGTGCATGCCAATTTTTTTGTCAATTTAGGAGGAGGTACGGCAAGCGAGGCCTTGCGCCTGATGGAGCGGGTTCAGGCGAGGGTGGCCCAGGTCCACGGCATCAAGCTGGAACCGGAAGTGCAGATTGTGGGGTGACAGCATGGCTAATCAGGCTAAACTGGAAATTGTGGGTGGGCGCCCATTGCAAGGTACCATCACTGTCAGTGCTGCCAAGAATGCGGCTTTGCCGCTGCTAGCAGCAGCATTGCTTACCGAAGAAGAAGTGGTGTTTGACAATCTGCCCCGCATCAAAGATGTGGAGGCAATGCTGGAAGTAATCCAGCAGGTGGGAGGGACGATCAGGGAGCTGGAGGACGGACGGTGGGCAATCAGTGGCCGGAATCTGGATGCCAGCCGGGAAGTGCCCAATGAACTGGTGCGCAAAATCCGGGCCTCCAACCTTCTACTGGGTCCATTGCTAGCGCGTTGCGGCATGGCTCATCTATCCATGCCCGGCGGTTGCAGTATCGGGTCACGGCAGATGGATCAGCATATCAAGGGATTTCGGGCCCTGGGTTGCCAGGATATTGCCATTTCGGGAGGGTATATCAAGGCCCATGGCCCTCTGCCCTTGCAGGGAACGGTTATTCACCTGGATGTGGCCAGTGTGGGCGCGACGGAAAACATTATGATGGCGGCTACCCTGGCGGCCGGTACAACGGTAATCCGCAATGCTGCCAAGGAACCGGAAATCGTGGATTTGCAGAATTTGCTCAACAAAATGGGAGCTCGCATCCGCGGTGCCGGGACAGATGTAATCAAGATTGAGGGAGTAAAAAAACTGAAGGGAACCAGTCACAGTATTATTCCTGATCGCATTGAAGCGGGAACCCATCTGGTGGCGGGAGTGATTACCAACGGCCAGTTAACGGTGAAAAACATTATACCCGAGCACGTGGAAGCGGTGACCGCCAAACTGATGGAAATGGGGGTTAAGCTGGAAATCGGGGATGATTATATTACCGTTTTCCCGCACGACTGGCAGTTGAAGGCGGTGGATATTCGCACCCAGCCCTATCCCGGCTTTCCCACTGATATGCAGGCCCAGTTTATGGCTCTCTTGACCCTGGTCCCTGGCATCAGTTTGATTACAGAAAATATTTTTGAAGCCCGCTTTAATCAAGTACCGGAGCTCAACCGGCTGGGCGCCAATATCAAAACGGAAAATGGCACGGCCTTTATTAAAGGAGTAGCCAAACTGACCGGGGCAGAAGTGAGTGCTACCGACCTGAGAGCAGCTGCCGCCCTGGCTCTGGCCGGGCTGGCAGCAGAAGGAAAGACCATTGTGGAAAATATTCAGCACCTGGAGCGGGGTTATGAGGCCTTCGTAGAGAAGTATTGTCAGGTAGGGGCGCAGATGCGCCGGATTACAGGCAGCTAAGGCTGCTTTTTTTGGTTTTTTCCTGGACAGGCCCTCTCGCCGCAGACATTAAAATGCAGTATAATAAAAAAAGAACCGGGGAGGTGAGAGGCTTGCAGCGGAAGGTGGCTCGTTATGGTCGGCCCAGGCGGCGCTGGCGACTGTGGCAGAGTTTGTTTTTTCTGGCTTTGCTGGTGACAGCTTTTTATGTTTTTTTGCAATCATCTTTGTTTAATATTAACAGTATTGTTGTGCAGGGGAATAATGTCCTGGAGCAGGATTCCCTGCGCAAGATGAGTGGGATCAACCCCGGCGAAAATATCTTCAAGGTCAATACCGGGGAAGCGGCGCGTAAACTGGCCATGCACCCCCTGTTAAAGGGAGTGGAGGTAAAACGGGACTTACCCTCCCGGATTATCATTGCCGTCCAGGAACGCCAGGGTCTGGGGCTGGTGCCTTACCAGGGGCGCTTCTGGCTGATCGATGAAGAGGGGGTATTACTGCAGGCAGTGGACTCCCTCCAGGAAAAAAATTTGCCTCTTTTGACCGGTATCCAGCTAAAACAGCCTCACCCGGGACTGAAGCTAAACCAGCCGGGAATCAGCAGTGGCCTGGCGCTGCTCAAGATTTTGCCCCGGGAATTGTACCTCTCAACATCGGAAATCGATGTGCGGGATGAAAACAATCTGAAACTGTATACGGTGGATGGCATTGAAGTACGGCTGGGCGACGGAGAGAGAGGGCAACAGAAGATAAATCTCTTTTTGCAGGTATGGAAAGAGGTCAAAGATAAAAAACTATTGTATGTGGATGTTAGCCATCAGGGCTATCCCACCTATAAGACGGTGGAATAAAGGAGGACAGGAAAATGTGGTTGCCCATCCTGGGTCTGATTATAGGATTAGTGATCGGTTTAAGTTCTCCCCTGGCTTTGCCGGTAACCTATGCCCGTTATCTGTCAGTGGCGGTGCTGGCTGCCCTTGATTCCGTTTTTGGCGGTATCCGCGCAGGCATGGAAGGGAAATTTGATACTAAAATCTTTATCAGTGGATTTTTTACCAATACCCTGATGGCCGGTTTGCTGGCCTACCTGGGGGAAAGGCTGGGGGTTGACCTCTACATGGCGGCAATTTTTGCCTTCGGGGTACGCCTGTTCCAGAACCTGGCCATAATCCGCCGTTATCTCATAAAAAATTAGAAAAAATCCCTATTAAAAAAAAAGGAAAACCGCCTTCCGCGTTGAATCTTATTACAGGGACTTTTTAAGGGAGGTTAGGTAAATGCTGGAATTCGATCTGGACCTGAATCAGTTCTGCAACATAAAAGTAATCGGCGTGGGTGGCGGTGGAAATAACGCTGTTAACCGCATGATAGCCTCCGGCCTCAAAGGTGTGGAGTTTATAGCTGTGAATACGGATGCACAGGCCTTATATCTTTCCCAGGCCAGTCACAAAATCCAGATTGGCGCCAAGCTGACCAAAGGTCTGGGTGCCGGGGCCAATCCCGATATCGGGGAGAGAGCGGCGGAAGAAAGCCGGGATGCCCTGGTGGAAGCCCTTAAGGGAGCAGATATGGTATTTGTTACTGCCGGCATGGGCGGCGGTACCGGTACCGGAGCTGCGCCGGTAGTGGCTGAGGTGGCCAAGGAGCTGGGCGCTCTGACTGTGGGTGTAGTGACCAAGCCTTTCAGCTTTGAGGGCCGCAAGCGCATGACCCAGGCGGAACGGGGGGTGGCCAATCTCAAGGCCCGGGTGGATACCCTGATCACCATCCCCAATGACCGTTTGCTGCAAATCGCTGACAAGAACACTTCCTTCATTGATGCCTTCCGTCTGGCCGATGATGTGCTGCGCCAGGGGGTTCAGGGCATCACCGACGTTATTGCTGTGCCCGGTTTAATCAACCTGGATTTTGCGGATGTGAAAACCATCATGTTCGAAACCGGGTCTGCCCTGATGGGTATCGGCACCGCCACCGGGGAGAAGCGGGCAGCGGAAGCGGCCCGGATGGCTATTTCCAGCCCCTTGCTGGAAACCTCCATTGATGGCGCTAAAGGGGTGCTGATCAATATCACCGGGGACAGCAAGCTGGGCATTCTGGAAGTCTATGAAGCGGCAGAAACCATCACCAATGCCGCTGATCCTGATGCCAATATCATCTTCGGTGCCGTTATCGATGATAACCTCAAGGATGAAGTACGGGTAACCGTTATCGCCACTGGCTTTGATCAGGTTACAGAGCGGGTCAGCCAGGGCAGCAATCCCTTCCAGCGGCCTGGTCAGCAGGACAAGCTTTATGGCCGTACCGTGGCACCCAGTGATGACAATATTGTCATCCCGCCTTTCCTGCGTAACCGCCGCTAAACTTACCAGGATTTCGACAAACTCCTGTCTGTATTAGACAGGAGTTTTCTTTTTTGCCTGCCCGATTTAGACAAATTTCTGACCAGCTTCTGTTGTATAATCAGGATGGAACGGGAGGTGCAGCCGATGGGCACCCTCTACGCTGAGGATATTTTCCTGCTTAACCTCAGTCTTAACTGGTTGATTATCTGGCTGTGTGGACGGCTTTACCGCCCCTATCCGGCTCGCTGGCGGGCCTGGCTGGGGGCGGGGCTGGGGGCCCTGGCCAGTTTAGCTTATGCCTTCTTCAGTCAGTCGCCCTGGCTGGTAGTCCTGGAGAAGTTCGGGCTCTCCCTGCTCATGGTAACGGTGGTCTGGTATCCCTGGTCTTCCTGGCGGCAGTTGCTGGGACAGTTGATCCATTTTTATCTGGTCTCCTTTGCCCTGGGGGGCGGGGTACTGGGCCTGCTTTTCTGGGCAGAAAGGCAGGGGACGGCCTTTACAGACCGTTTGTGGCCGATATTCAGCGCCCTGGCCTGGGCCTTACCCCTGATGGCGGTGCTGGGCTGGCTCTGGGGCCTTTGCCAGCCTTTGCTCACCTTGCGTCAGGCTGCCCGGCGGGCCTATCAGCGGCTGGTACGAGTGGCGGTGGGAGAGCAGGTGGTGGCCTGTCAGGGCTGGCTGGACAGCGGCAATCACCTGGTGGAGCCCTTAAGCGGCTGGCCGGTGCTGGTGGTGGAAAAAGAGGCAGTCAAGCAGCTTTTGCCTGAGCGCCTGGACCAGCCCGGCTGGGAAACCCGCTGGCGCTGGGTGCCTTTTCAGGGCCTGGGGCACCAGCAGGGCCTTTTGCCGGCTTTTAAACCCGACTGGGTGGAAATAGAAAGCGCAGACAGGACGGTGCGCAGTCAGCGTTTGCTGGTAGCGATTTATGAAGGGAGTCTGGGCGAGCACTATCAAGCTTTATTACCAGAGAGAATAGAGGAGGGGATTTAGCGTGAGCTGGTGGCGCAAACTGAAATGGAGATTGTATTTATGGATTTTACCCTGGTTAAAACGCCTGGGCTTGTTGCGGCCCGTCCATTATATTGGCAGCAGCGAAACTCTGCCGCCGCCTTTAGCCCCTGAAGAAGAAGCCTATTTGATTGAACGCCTGGAGGCAGGAGACCAATCCGTCAAGGAGATTTTGATTGAACGCAATTTGCGCCTGGTAGTCTATATTGCCCGCAAGTTTGAAAATACCGGTATCGGAATTGAGGATCTGGTGTCCATTGGCAATATCGGCTTGATCAAGGCGGTCAATACCTTTGTGCCGGAAAAGAAAATCAAGCTGGCTACCTATGCTTCCCGCTGCATTGAAAACGAAATCCTGATGTATCTGCGCCGCAACAATAAAACCCGGATTGAGGTTTCCTTTGATGAACCCCTGAATGTGGACTGGGATGGCAATGAATTATTGCTTTCCGATGTGCTGGGTACGGAAAATGACAGTATTTATAAGCAGCTGGAAGATGAGGTGGACCGCCGCCTCTTGCAGCTGGCTCTGGAGAAGCTCAGCGGACGGGAGCGCAAAATCATGGAACTGCGTTTTGGTCTGGAAAACGGGCGGGAAATGACCCAGAAGGAAGTGGCTGATCTGCTGGGGATATCCCAGTCCTACATTTCCCGGCTGGAAAAGAAGATTATCAAGAAGATGAAACGGGAAATTTGCCGGATGGAGTGACAGAGAAATTTATCTATGAGAGATGACCTTCCTGCTCAGGCGGGAGGGTTTTTTATTGCCGGGGTAGCCATCTGACCATCCATCTGCCGTTAACTCTGACGCAGCTCCAGGGTTCATTCACTTCTTTGACAATCCGTCCATCGCTAAACTTATCAGTATAAGTAACATAAACAATGGCATGATTACCTGAAAGAACTTCAAAATTTCCCACTTGAAATTCAAGCAATTTTACATAGTTAACTCTATCCATGGACTGTTTAAATTCAGTATACGACATATCATCCGGCACCTGATAAACTTTGTACATAGCTTTCCAGTCTCTACGTTTAGCGGCTTGCAAATACTGCAGGACTACATCTCGAGGGGTTTTGCCATCAATATCAACAGTTGCCAGGGTGATAATATCTTCTTTGGCTTTTTTCAATTCATCCTGTAAAATCCGGACCTGTTCTTCGAGATAGGTTATATCTGATTTGAGCTGGTTAATTTCCCTGTCAGGTTTTGTGGACTGAGGGTTTTGCTGGCAACCGGAAATCATGGTTAATAACAGGAGAAAAAGGAATAATCTTTTCATTGTTCTATCCTCTCCTCATCCATATATAAAAAAATGAATTACACACGGCAATAGATTTTGCTAATTGCCGTGTGTACGAACTTGTCTATCTTCAATTAATAACAAACATTATAATACTGGCTTCCACTGTCAAAATATCCTATTGCCGCATTATATAGGTCATTGAAAGTTACTGTATGATAGCCGGTATAACTGGAGTTAGGATTGGGATCAACGATTCTTACAGTTGAAATGCTTTTTACCGGCTGTCCGGTGCCATCATCGATATATTTGGTCAGAGCATCTACAACAACATAATGTTGTGAAACATGGCCGTTATAATATGGCAGATATTTTGTTTGTACCAATAACAGTACGGGTTGCTTTGCGTTAAAGATGTTGTAGTCTATTATATTCCAAAGGGTATCGTAAGCACCGCTACTGCTGTCAATTCTTTTTACTGTCCAGCTGTGGATGGAACTCAGATAGTTATTAAGAACATTTCTTATATTTACAGTGTTTGAGCCGTTATCATTTGTACCTATTTGATCTGCTAGTGTTTGCTGTTTTTGATATTCAGTACTACCTGATACACTGCTATATTTACCATTATAATCAATAATCTGTAAGGCTGAAGCAGGGCCACACCAGGTACTGTAAAGTTGTTTATGATAAGGGACATTTAAAATTTTTGAAACTGGATATGTCCATTGAGGAGTAATGCTGGTTTGGGCTTTTAAATTTTTGGCTTGCTGTTCAATATATTTAAGTACCTGTTGATACTTTTTGGCTTCTTCTTTATTTAGCTGTTCGATTTGGGCAGGTGTTAACGAATCTGCCTGATTGTTAATCATAGTTTCATCAACGATTTGTGATTCAGCAAGAACAGGTATACTAAATCCAAACGTTAAAATTGCTAATAAACAAAGGATAAATATTTTTTTCACATATTTATCCCCCTTTCACTGTTTTTCAGGGCGCCCTAAGCAAATTATAGATTACCAGGAAAAAAAATCAACCAATACTTTCCGCCAAATTTCGCTTAGTTTCCCGATATTCTGACACTTTACTTCACTAATACAACAGACCAAAATCAGACAAACTAAGCGAGAACAAAGAACGAGAGGAGGGAGTTCATGGCTGACCATCCCAAATTGAGTGTGGATATCCTCACCCCTGATGCGGTTACCGAGAAGGCGGAGAGTATCGGGGTGAAAAAAGCCAAAAACAGCCTGCGCAGTACGGTGATGCTGGGGATTCTGGCCGGAGCCTTTATCGCTCTGGCCGGGGAATTTTATACCATGGCGGTGTTTCAGGCGGAAACAGGATATAGTATTTCCCGGTTACTGGGCGGTCTGGCCTTTTCCCTGGGCCTGATTCTGGTGGTGATCACGGGAGCGGAGCTGTTCACCGGTAATACCCTCCTGGTCATCGCCTATATGACCCGCAAAATCACCCTCAGGGACCTGTTGCGCAACTGGGTGCTGGTCTATATCGGCAATTTCATCGGTGCCTTTGGGGTAGCTCTGCTGGTATATTATTCCCAGCAATATGCGGTGAAGGACCATTTCTTTGCGGTGGAGTCCCTGAAAATCGCCTTTGGCAAGCTGAAATATGATTTTCTCACCCAGGTGATCCGGGGTACCCTGGCCAATATGCTGGTGGTTCTGGCCGTCTGGTTGACCTATGCGGGCCGCACCCTGTCCGACAAACTGCTGGCCATCATCTTTCCCATTACCGCCTTTGTCGCCTCCGGCTTTGAACACAGTATCGCCAATATGTATTTCCTGCCTTTTGCCTGGCTGGTCAAACATGTACCGGCGGTACAATCTGCCTGGCAGGTGGCCGGGGCCCCGGGGGACCTGGCCAGCTTGACCTGGGCAACGATGTTCTGGAAGAACATTATTCCTGTTACCATTGGGAATATTATTGGCGGAGCCGTTTTTGTCGGACTGGCCTACTGGTTTGTTTATCTGTACAAGCGAGTATAGTCGAGGAGGGAGCGAGTTTGGCAATACCGATCCCACAGGAAGACATCTCCAGGCTGATCGAAAAGTACCGGGGCAGTGATGGGGGGCTAATCCCCCTTTTGCAGGAAGCTCAGGATCAGGTGGGGTATTTGCCCCGGGAGGTGCTGGAACAAATCGCAACCGGGCTGGGCCTGTCCCTGGCCAAGGTGCTGGGGGTAGCGACCTTTTACTCTCAGTTTCATCTGGAACCCCGGGGCAAAAATATCATTCGCATTTGTATGGGCACGGCCTGCCATGTGCGGGGGGCGCCGGCGGTGCTGGCGGCCCTGGAAAAGGAGCTGGGCATTAAACCGGGAGAAACCACGCCGGATTTGCAATTCACCCTGGAGTCAGTAGCCTGTATTGGGGCCTGTGGCCTGGCCCCGGTTATCACTGTCAATGATGATACCCACGGTAAGATGACTCCGGAAAAAGTAACGGAAGTGCTGGCCCAATACCGGCAACAGGAGGGAATGGAGCAGTGAAGAAAACCATTTTGATCTGTGGCGGAACGGGATGCGTTTCCTCCCGTTCCCGGCCGCTGTTTGCGGCTCTGAAACGGGAACTCATCGCCCGGGGGCTGGCGGATAAGTTTCAGTTGAAATTCACGGGCTGTCACGGCTTTTGCGAACAGGGCCCCCTGGTTTTAATCGAACCCGATGATATTTTCTATTGCCAGGTCAAGCCCCAGCAGGCGCCAGACTTAGCAGCTGCCCTGCAGGCAGGGCGGGTGGCTGAAGAGTTGCTTTATACCGTACCGGAAACGGGAGAGAAGGTTAAAACCCGCCATGAGGTACCTTTTTACCAGAAACAGCAACGATTGGTATTGGCCCGCTGTGGGCTGATCGATCCGGAAAATATCGAAGATTATCTGGCCAGTGGGGGTTACCAGGCTCTGGCTAAAGCTCTTACTATGGCCCCCGAAGAGGTAATTGCCGAAATCAAAGCTTCTGGCCTCAGAGGCCGGGGTGGGGGCGGTTTTCCTACCGGAACCAAGTGGGAGATTACCCGGAATGCTCCTGGCACCAAAAAATATGTGGTTTGCAATGCTGATGAAGGAGACCCAGGGGCCTTTATGGACCGCAGCATCTGTGAAGGGGACCCTCATGCTGTTATTGAAGGCATGTTGATTGCCGGTTATGCCATTGGGGCTGACGAGGGGTATATATATATCCGGGCCGAATATCCCCTGGCTGTCAAACGTTTGGGGATTGCCCTGCAACAGGCTGAAGCTAAAGGTTATCTGGGGGAAAATATCCTGGGCAAAGGTTTCAATTTCCGCATTAAAATCAAACAGGGTGCCGGTGCCTTTGTTTGTGGGGAAGAAACAGCCCTGATTGAATCCATCCAGGGCAATCGGGGTATGCCCCGGCCCCGTCCGCCCTTTCCCGCCGTGAGCGGTCTCTGGGGCAAACCCACCAATGTCAATAATGTGGAGACATTTGCCAATGTCCCCTTGATTATCAACCAGGGAGCGGCCCGCTACGCTGCCATTGGCACAGAAAAAAGCAAGGGCACCAAAGTTTTTGCCCTCACCGGCAAGGTTAATAATACTGGTCTGGTGGAGGTGCCCATGGGCATTACCCTGCGGGAAATCATCTTCGATATCGGCGGCGGCATCAGGGGTGGCAAGAAATTCAAAGCCGTGCAAATCGGAGGGCCTTCCGGCGGATGTCTGACCGAAGAACATCTGAACCTGCCTATTGATTATGATTCTTTACTGGCGGCCGGGGCGATGATGGGCTCTGGCGGTCTGGTAGTGATGGATGAAACCACCTGCATGGTGGAACTGGCCCGTTTCTTCCTTTCCTTTACCAGAATGGAGTCCTGTGGCAAATGCACACCCTGCCGGGAAGGGACCACCCGTTTGCTGGAAATCCTGCAGCGACTGGTGGAAGGCAAAGGACAGGAAGGGGATCTGGAGCGGATCGAAAGCTTAAGCCGCAACATTATTGATTCTTCCCTTTGCGGTTTGGGACAATCGGCGCCCAATCCCGTTCTCAGCACTCTCCGCTATTTCCGGGAGGAATATGAACTGCATATGCGCCGGCAGGATTGTCCGGCCGGAGTCTGTAAGCCCCTGGTGCGCATGCGGCAACGGGCCGCCAAATTACAGGCCCAGGCTTAAGGAGGTGAAGCCATGAATCAGATACGTCTAAAAATCAATGGCCAGGAATATACGGTACCGAAAGAATGGACCATACTCAAGGCAGCCCAGAACAATGGCATTTTTATCCCCACTCTCTGCTATGAAGAGGGGTTGCCTATTTTCGGCGGTTGCCGCCTTTGTGTGGTGGAAGTAAAAGGGGCCCGCAAACTGCTGGCCGCCTGCGCCACTCCGGTAGAAGAAGGGATGGAAATTCAAACCGAATCGGAGCGGGTAGTAGAGGCGCGCCGGGAAATTCTGCGCCTGCTCATTGCCAACCATGATTTGCGCTGTCTGACCTGTCCCCGCAATGGTGACTGCCGTTTGCAGGATTACTGTTATCGCTATCAGGTGGAGGATACTCCCTATAAGGACGGGGAAAAACAGGTCTTTCCTATTGATGACACCAATCCCTTTTTCATCCGCGATTATGGTCGCTGTATTAAATGCGGCAAATGCGTTGCCATCTGCGCTGAGGTCAATGGTGCCCATGTCTATGATTTCATGGGCCGGGGCATTCAGACCAAGGTTACATCTGCCTATGATGACCCATTACAGGAAACCACCTGCACTGCCTGTGGCATGTGTGTCAACGTTTGCCCCGTAGCGGCTCTGGTGGAAAAATCCTCCCTCTGGCAGGGTCGTCACTGGGAAATCCGCAAAGTTCAGACTACCTGTTCCTATTGTGGAGTCGGTTGCCAGTTATTTTTGAAAGTCAGGGATAACCGGATTGTGGGAGTAACAGGGGACAAAGCCGGGCCCAACCAGGGCCATCTCTGCGCTAAAGGCCAGTTTGGCTGGGATTATGTCCACTCACCAGACCGCCTGACGCGGCCTTTGCTGCGCAAAAACGGGGAACTGGTGCCGGTAAGCTGGGAGGAAGCCCTGGACTTTGCTGCCAGCAGCCTGCGGGACATTTTGCAGCGGCGGGGCGGCCAGGCTATCGCCGGGCTGGCTTCAGCTAAATGTACCAATGAGGAAAATTACCTTTTCCAGAAACTGATGCGCACGGCGCTGAATACCAATCACATCGACCATTGCGCCCGCCTTTGACACAGCTCTACCGTTGCCGGTCTGGCAACAGCATTTGGCAGTGGCGCTATGACCAACTCCATACATGACTTACTGGAAACCCAGGTTATGCTTTTGATCGGGGCCAACACCACTGAGGCCCATCCCGTTACCGGTTACCGCATCAAGCAGGCAGTGAAGCGGGGGGCCAAATTGATTGTGGCCGACCCGCGGCGCATCGAGCTGGTCCGCTATGCTGACCTCTGGCTCAGGCACCGGCCCGGTACGGATATCGCCCTGCTCAACGGTCTGGCCTATGTGATTTTGCAGGAAAACCTCTGGGATCAGGCCTTTGTAGCTGAGCGCAGTGAAGGCTTTGAGGAATTCCGGCGCAAAGTGGAGGAATATCCGCCGGACCGGGTAGAGAAAATCACCGGCGTGCCGGCGGAACAAATCCGGGCTGCTGCCCGCCTTTATGGCCAGGCGGAACGGGCCTGCATCATCTATGCCATGGGCATCACCCAGCATACTTCCGGTACCCAGAATGTACTGGCTGTCGCCAACCTGGCCATCCTCACCGGCAATGTGGGCCGGCCCGGCACCGGTGTTTATCCCTTGCGGGGGCAAAACAATGTTCAGGGTGCCTGCGACATGGGAGCCCTGCCCAACTACTATCCCGGTTACCAGCTGGTGGAAGCGGAGGGAAACCGGCAGAAGTTTGAAACCATCTGGCGCACTGAGCTGCCGTCTACTCCGGGCCTGACCCTGACAGAGATGATGAATGCCGCTGCAAGGGGCGAGCTTGCAGCCATGTATATCATGGGTGAGAACCCCATGCTGGCTGACCCTGATGTCAACCATGTACGCAAGGCCATGGAAAACCTGGAGTTTTTGCTGGTGCAGGATATTTTCCTGACGGAAACGGCCCGGCTGGCCCATGTGGTTTTGCCTGCCGTAACTTTTGCTGAAAAAGATGGCACCTTCACCAATACCGAACGGCGCATTCAGCGGGTGCGCCAGGCCATCACTCCTCCCGGGGAAGCCCGGCCGGACTGGCAGATTATCCTGGAGCTGGCCCGGCGGCTGGGCCATGACTGGCATTATCCCAGGGGCCCGGAGCAGATTATGGAGGAAATCGCCCTGGTCAATCCCCTCTATGGCGGTATCACCTATGCCCGTCTGGAGAAAGGCGGCATCCAGTGGCCCTGTCCTACTCCCGGCCATCCCGGCACTCCTTACTTGCATGCGGAAAAATTCGCCCGCGGCAAAGGCCGCTTCCATGCCGTTGAGCATATTCCGGCCGCAGAGGAACCCGATGCTGAGTATCCGCTTCTGCTCAATACCGGCCGCAATCTCTACCAGTTCCATACCGGTTCCATGACCCGGCGCACCCGGCTGGATCTGATCCGGCCTGAGGAGCTGATGCAGATTCATCCACAGGATGCAGACCGTTTTGGCATCAAGGATGGAGACCGGGTGGAAGTGACTTCCCGGCGCGGTAGGGTGGAAACCCGGGTGCAGGTAACCGATCTGGTGCCACCGGGCATGGTATTTCTCACTTTCCACTATCAGGAGACGCCAACCAATGTCCTGACCAATGCAGCTTTTGATCCGGTCTGCAAGATTCCGGAGTTGAAAATCAGTGCGGTGAAGATAAGGAAATTGTAAGGCTCATAAACAACAGGTTCATCTGAGTCTGATCGCCACCGGAAGCTATAATCTGGTCGGCGTATTTTTTTAATCGCACTCACAGCAAAGGCAAAGAGACCGCCGATGGCCGAAATGGTGCCGAAAATAATGGACATAATGCCGACAAAACCTGCCCACCTATCCATCTTATTGCTAAATTTTAGCTACAGGTATATAATTTTTCTACAGAATGGAGGGAAGCTGTTATGGACAGAACGAGAACGCCCTGGGAAAGATGTGTAGAGTTTCACGGCCATGAATGTCCTGGCCTGGCAGTGGGCTACCGGGTAGCGCAAATCGCCCTTAAAGAGCTGGGGGTAGAGCGAGCTCAGGATGAGGAGCTGGTAGCGATTGTGGAAAATGATGCCTGTGGGGTGGATGCTATTCAGGTATTAACGGGCTGTACGCTAGGTAAAGGAAATTTGCTTTACCGGGATTATGGCAAACAGGTTTATACTATAGGGAATAGGAAAAACAGGGAAGCAATCAGAATAGTGGTAAAGAGCGTCGGCTGGCGTCAGGAACTGGAAAAGCTGGGGCTTGACCGGGAGGGAAGAATCCGGTTTATACTGGAGCTACAGGAAGATGATTTTTGTACTGTGCAAAAAATTCCACTGGAATTTCCGGAGCGGGCCCGAATCTATAAGTCCTGGACCTGTGCGGAGTGCGGGGAATCAGTGATGGAAGCCCGACTCAGGGTAAAAGATGGTCAGTTTGTCTGCATTCCCTGTGCCGGGGAGTATAATCGTGGCTGGTAAATTTGTATAGTACATGACAGGGAGAAGGCAAAAATTTGCCCTCCCTAATTTTTGTGCGCCCGGCATGGGCGTTGTCTATAGGGTGAAAATCCCGAACGGCGAAGGTAGCAGTAGCCGTAGCTTAAGACAGGGTGTCCTCCGTGAGGTGGAATCTGAAGCAGTATTGACGTCAAACTGGTGAAGGGCCGAACACGAACCCTGGGCCTACCGGAGCGAGTAGTCCATATAATGTATAATGGCTAATGCCCGTAAAGGCTACTGGCGTATGTCTCGACAATTAAATAACGCCCTGAACAATGCCTACTGGCATAGTCAGGGCTTGAAGAGTTTAACTGAACGTTATCATCGCATTCGTCAAGCTTGGTGAACCGCCGTATACCGAACGGTACATACGGTGGTGTGAGAGGACGGGGGTTAATCACCCCTTTCTACTCGATTGATTTTTATATTACTGCTAGAATGAATTGGGGCTCATCATGTTCATTGAGGCAACACCGGCAAATATTCCGAAGAAAATCGCCAGGGCTATCATAATCAAATTGATAATGATTAATACTCCTTGAATTTTAAAGTAAGTATTAAGGTTCATAAACAACATGTTCAACTGAGTGGAATCGCCACCGGAAGTGATGATCTGGTCGGCATATTTTTTTGCACCGCGCAGTTTCAGTCCCAGTATTATCGTAATAATTCCAAGAATTGCACCTACGATAAAAGCAAAGAGACCAGCAATAGCTGAAATAACGCCGAAAATAACAGTCATTATACCTACAAAACCTACCCACCTGCTGTGTTGAGATAAAATTTCCCTGTCAACCAAAATATCACCCCATTTACATTTTTTATAATCAGATATATTCTCCCTTTGTTGACAAATTCCTCTTAAGTTCGCCAAAAATGGAAGAAAAATATAGGCCAGGACTGGTAGTACTTGCATTTCCACTGAAACTGTGTTATGATAAACAAAAACATAGCAGGAATGAGTGGTTCCGTATAAACGGAACTGAAAAGGGAAGTCAGTGCGAATCTGACGCGGTCCCGCCACTGTGAAAGGGAGCGACCTCAATTTAGCCACTGGGTTAATCCGGGAAGGCTGAGGGAGCGATGATCTTAAGCCAGGAGACCTGCTCATTCCGTTGGTGACCTGAGCCTGCGCGGACAGGCAGGGGGAGTAAAGGCTTATTTCTGTGGGCCAATAGTCCTCTGCTTGTAAAGGCAGAGGATTTTATTTATTGCTATCCCATTATCGTCTACCCAGGCGAGGTTATTATAGAGGGCGGAGTTGATCTGCCTTTTTCTTTTTTTGCTAATTAGACAGCAAAAAATTAGAAGCGCGACATTATTTTATAGTTTATAATTAACTCAAGCGATCTGGAGGTGATAAAATGGATAAGCTCACGCCCGCTCAGATGTGGCAAGCCTGTGTCAAGAGCATGCTCTACGGCTGGACGAGGTTAGGTGGAGCGCCGAGACCCACAGTAGAACAATGGAAATATGCGGTGATTGTCGGCTCGCTTTTGCTTCTGGGCGGTAATGGCGGCGTGGTGTGGGGGGAACAGCAGGTGCCTTCCGGTATTGCTGCCTTGATTATCGCTACTGTACCCCTCTGGATGGCCTTAATAGCCTGGGCCACGGGGGCACGGCCACGGCCGCAGCCCCTGGAATGGCTGGGCTTGATCCTCGGTTTCACTGGGATCCTCTGGCTAATTTCGCCTTCACTGGCCAGTGTTTCGGGGGCGATTAACAGCTATTACTTAATTGTGGTGCTGGCGGCGATCTCCTGGGCCTGGGGCTCTATTTACTCCCGCAAGGCTAACTGGCCTGATTCGGCCTGGCTTGCCATTGGCATGCAAATGCTGGCCGGAGGGCTGGCCTGTCTGGGGGCAAGTATTTTGCTGGGAGAGGCGGGCCGGTTGGACCTGAATGAGGTTACGATGCAGTCCTGGCTGGCTTTTGGTTATCTGGTGCTGTTTGGTTCGCTAGTGGGTTATAGCGCCTACATCTGGTTGTTAAAAAATGCAGATCCCCTCTGGGTGTCAACCTATGCCTATGTCAATCCGGTGGTAGCAGTATTGCTGGGCTGGTTCTGGGCCGGTGAGGAGCTGAATAGCAGCAAGCTGACTGGGGCCGTATTGGTACTGGCAGCGGTTGTGCTAATCAGCATTGAGAGGAACCGAAAGAAGACTGTAAAAAGTGTGTAATTTGTGTAATTAATTTAGGGGGAGGACATGGTTCTGTCCCCCTTTTTTGTGTTATAATAATGTAAAGTTATGGAGACTATTTCATTTTGTTGAGGTGATTAATTTGAGTGATCCTTTTATTGAATATTCCGAGTCAATGGTAGCAACTGTTGCAAAATTATTTGCATTAGAAGGGTCAGCTAAAGAAGTAGCCATACTTGCACATGCGGTTTTAGAAGTTGTACAGACAAATTTTGACAATTGGAATGGCGGAACTTATTTTTATACTCTCTATCTGTATTTACCGTTAAACTTATACGTTCAAATAGTAGAAGAAAAAGAGAAAATCCAGAAAAGAATATATGAAAAGTTATTTTCAGTTGGAGTTCCATATAATAATCATTGTTTTGAAGAAGTTTTGATATACCCTCAGGCATCCAATGATCCAAATTGGCGTGATAAAGCAAAAGCTTGGCTGTCAGGAAAAAATATTACAAACCAAGGCAGAGTAAGATCAGATAATATCGCATCGAGAAACTGTGATGGTTTATTATTTAGATCTCAGCCAGAAATTAACTTTATTTTGTTATAATAAAGGATGGCATAATGTTAGTTGTTGAAATAGATGGAGATACAGTTCATCAAGAAACACCAGCTGAGGCACATGCAAGGACAACAATGTTATTGCACGAGGGTGTTTACTTTGAGAGGTTAAAAGCTAGCGAATGTGAAACGGAAGAAAAAGCTTTACAGAGCGCTAAGAAAATTATGAGTGTCTTGACGAAAATTAAATCTACCCGATAATGCTTCTTAATACTTCCAAACCGTACTAAAAATGGAGGCTCGGACATGACTAAATTGCAAGCCAGTTTGCTGGCACTTTTAGGCGGAGCCAGCTATGGCCTCTTGCCCGGTTTTGCCAAGCAGGCCTATGCCAGCGGTGTTGGCACTGGCCCCCTGACTATGACCCAGAATTTGATTGGAGCGATCCTGCTCTGGTTGATCGCTTTGATTGCAGCTAGAGGGCAAAGCAAACCTGACCGCAGGCAAATCCTACAATTGTTGCTAACCGGGGCCCTGCCGGGTCTAACCGGTGCTTTTTATTACTGGGCCCTGGCTATGTTGCCAGCCTCGCTGGGTATCATCCTGCTTTTTCAGTTTACCTGGATAGGGGTTGGATTGGAGTGGTTGTTAACTCGAGAAAAACCGGGCCCCAGTCGCTGGTTGGCCCTGTTTTTATTAGTACCTGGTACTGTGCTGGCGGCCGGGCTTGAGGGCGGGAGCAGCCCGCAATTCCACTGGCTGGGAGTAATGCTGGGTTTTTTATCAGCTCTAACTTATACTGGTTATCTGTCTGCCGCCGGACGGGTAGCAACCTCGGTTTCCCCCTGGGCCCGCAGCGCCTGGATTAGTACAGGTGCAACCATAACTACATCGATTTTTTTTAGTTTGTTTCTGACAGGGGATGGAGGGGGAAAAGTGGGGGACCTGCTGCTGTATGGCGGGTTAATGGGCCTGTTTGGGGCTTTGCTGCCTACTGTTTGCTTTGCCTATGGAGTGCCGGTGATTGGCGGGGGACTGGCGGGAATACTGGGGGCAGTGGAGTTGCCGGTGGTGCTGCTGGTATCCCGGTTTTTTCTCGGGGAACCGGTTGGGCTCCGGCAATGGCTGGGTACTATATTGATGCTTGCCGGAATCTATATCGGGGAAAAAGGTGAACATTTTTTTAAAAAAACCCTTGAATATTAGGAAAAAATATGGTAATTTTTTAGTAAAGCTTTAACTGAATAGTCACTCGTATAATTTTGAGGATATGGCTCAAAAGTCTCTACCGGGCAACCGTAAATTGCCCGACTACGAGTGGAACGCATTACCAGAGGGGAAAGTCTATCTTTTTCCTGCTGGTAGTGAGCGCTAGGCGGCGGGAAACCACCCGGTGCGCTGGGTTTCACTCACCTTTTTGGGAACCTCGGGCACCGGGTGATTTGTTTTTTGACGGTGGGGAGATGAGCCATTTCCGGGATAATACTGAGGGAAAGGGGAAAAGAGGAATGTGGCGCAAAATGATCGCGCTCCTGATGCTGGCCAGTATGCTGTTATTTAACCTCACGGGCTGTGGTAGCAGCAGTAAACAGGAGCAAAAAGCCGGGGAAAATAAACCGGCAGGGGACAAGCTGAAAGTGGCCTTTATCTATGTTGGACCGGTAGGGGATGCCGGCTGGACTTATGCCCATGACCAGGGACGCAAGTATTTGGAACAGCAATTGCCTAATGTCGAAACTACCTATATTGAATCGGTGCCGGAAGGGGCCGATGCTGAACGGGTCATCACTGAGCTGGCTGAGAAAGGCAATAAAATCATTTTTGCTACCAGCTTTGGCTACATGGATGCCATGCTGAAGGTGGCACAAAAATATCCTGATGTGGTATTCCTGCATTGTTCCGGTTACAAGACCGCACCCAATATGGGTACCTATTTTGGCCGGATGTATCAGGCCCGCTACCTGACCGGCATGGTGGCCGGTAAAATGACCAGGAGCAATACTATCGGTTATGTGGCAGCCTTCCCCATTCCGGAGGTAATTCGCGGCATCAATGCTTTTACCCTGGGGGTAAGAAGTGTTAACCCCAATGCTAAGGTGAAAGTGGTCTGGACCAATACCTGGTATGATCCTGCCAAGGAAAAGGATGCGGCCAAGAGCTTGCTGGATGCCGGTGCGGATGTGATTGCCCAGCATCAGGATACCCCTGGACCCCAGCAAGCGGCTCAAGAAAAAGGGGTATACAGTGTCGGCTATAACAGCGATATGTCTGCCTATGCACCCAAGGCGGTGCTGACCAGTGCCGTCTGGAACTGGGGCCCCTATTATGTCAATACTGTTAAGGCTGTAATGGAAGGCAAATGGAAGAGTGAACAATACTGGGGCCCCATGAGTGATGGGATTGTCAATCTGGCTCCTTACGGTCCTATGGTTCCTGCCGAGGTAAAGGATCTGGTGGAGAAGAAAAAGCAGGAAATTCTTTCTGGTAGCTGGGATGTTTTCACTGGCCCCATCAAGGATCAGAATGGCCAGGTACGAGTACCGGCTGGCAGCAAGATGACTGATGAGCAAATGCTTTCTTTTGACTGGTTTGTAGAAGGGGTAGAAGGTACCATTCCCAAACAATAAGCAAGTTGAGGGGTGAAGGCCTGCGGGTCTTTACCCCTCCTGTCGCCTGGGAGGGGCTTTTTTTATGGAAACTCTGGTGGAGATGAAAGGAATCTGCAAGGCTTTTCCAGGGGTAAAGGCCAATGACCATGTGAACTTCACTTTGAAAGCAGGGGAAATCCACGCCCTGCTGGGAGAAAACGGAGCGGGAAAGAGTACCCTGATGAGCATTCTCACCGGCCTGTACCGGGCCGACCAGGGGGAGATCTGGATTCGCGGCCAGAAGGTCAACTTCCGCTCTCCCCGGGATGCCATCCGGGCGGGTATAGGTATGGTCCATCAGCATTTCAAGCTGGTGGCTCCTTTTACAGTAACGGAAAATGTAGCCCTTGGTTTGCCTGGCCGGGGTTTTGGCCTGAATCTGAAGGAAATTGAGGCGAAGTTGAGCCAGTTTGCAGCTGAATACGGCCTGCTCATTCACCCACAGGCCAAAGTCTGGCAATTGTCCATAGGGGAACAACAGCGGGTGGAAATTGTCAAGCTGTTGTTCCGGGGGGCGGATATTCTGATTCTGGACGAGCCGACAGCGGTGCTGACACCCCAGGAGGCCCAGGAGCTTTATCGCATTTTGCGGCGGATGGCTGCGGCCGGGAAAGGGATTATTGTCATTACCCACAAGATGCAAGAGGTGCTGGAACACGCTGATACCATTACGGTAATGCGGGGAGGCAGGTCTATTGCTACACTGCCGGGAGCAGAGGCCACAGAGCAAGGCCTGGCCCGATTGATGGTGGGCAAGGAACCGGACATACCGGAAATGCCCGCAGGAGCGGTACCGGGTCCGGTATTGCTGGAACTAAAGGCGGTCACTGCCCTGGGTGACCGGGGGCAACCGGCCTTGAAGCAAGTGAGTTTAACGGTACGGGCCGGGGAGATCCTGGGGATCGCCGGTGTGGCCGGCAATGGCCAGCGGGAACTGGCAGAGGTAATTGCTGGATTAAGGCCACTCAAATCCGGTCAACTCTATCTGGCCGGGCAGGAGATGGGGACAAGTGGGCCCCGGGAGCGCATTGCCGCCGGGGTGGCCTATATTCCCGAAGACCGGCTGGGCACCGGTCTGGTACCCAATCTGGATGTGCGGGAAAACATATTGCTCAAACATTACCGTGACCAGGAATTTACCCGTGGACCCCTGATCAACTGGCAGCGCCTGTCAGAATATGCCCGTCGACTGGTTCAGGAATTTGAAGTAAAAATCTCCGACCTGACTACTCCGGTCAAAACTATGTCCGGAGGAAATTTGCAGAAACTGCTGCTGGCCCGGGAGATTTCCTCCCAGCCCCGGCTGATTGTGGCTGTTTATCCTGTCCGCGGGCTGGATATTGCTGCCACCATGGCAGTGCGGACTTTGCTTTTACAGGCCCGGCGCCAGGGGTGTGGGGTGGTTCTGATCAGTGAGGAACTGGAAGAATTGTTCCAGCTGGCTGACCGCCTGGCGGTATTGCATGAAGGGGAAATCACCGGTCTGGTACCGGTGCGGGAGGCCCGGATTGAAGAAATCGGCTTAATGATGGCAGGAAAGATGGTGAAGAGCGGGTGCGCCTGATTACTCTGGAGAAACGACTGACACCAATGCCTGGAGCCTTTTTTTTAGTACCAGCGGTGGCGATTCTGCTCGCTCTACTGGCAGGGGCCTGCTTTATCGCTCTGGCGGGGAAATCTCCCCTGGAGGTTTACCAGGCCATGCTGGGCGGGGCTTTTGGTTCAGCCTTCGGTCTGGCGGAGACTACAGTCAAGGCCATCCCGCTGGCTCTGTGCGCCCTGGGGGTTTCCCTGGCCTTTCGGATGCAATTGTGGAATATCGGTGCGGAAGGGCAGTTTTACATGGGAGCCATGGCGGCTACCTGGGTGGCGCTCAATTTTCCTGATGGTTCCCGCTGGCAACTGCTGCCGGCCATGCTGGTTTTAGCCTGGCTGGCCGGAGGCCTCTGGGCCCTCTTGCCCGCTATTCCGAAAGCTCTCTGGCAGGTGAATGAAACCATCACCACTCTGATGCTCAATTATGTGGCCATCCTCTGGGTGGATTATCTGGTCTTTGGGCCCTGGAAAGACCCTAAAGGCTTTAACTTCCCCCTGACTGCCACCTTTGGCCCGGGGGCGACTCTGCCCACTTTGGGGAATACCAGGATTCATGCCGGTTTTCTGCTGGCTTTGCTGGCCGCAGTGTTAATCTACCTGATTTTCCGCTATACTACCTGGGGTTTCCAGTTGAAGGTAGTAGGGGAAAGCCGGGCAGCAGCCCGTTATGCCGGAATGAGTATAACAAAAACTATTCTGTTGACAATGTTTTTCAGCGGGGCCCTGGCCGGTATTGCCGGCATGGCGGAAGTGGCTGGCATAACCCAGCGCTTGCAACAGGGCCTATCGCCGGGCTATGGCTATTCGGCCATAATTATCGCCTGGCTGGCCCGCTTGCATCCCTTTGCCATTCTGCTGGTGGCCTTTCTGTTCGGGGGTTTGCTCTCAGGGGGCTATGCCCTGCAAACCCTGGGCCTACCTGCTGCCAGTGTCTATATGCTGCAGGGCTTGATTCTTTTCTTTGTGCTGGGCGGGGAAATTTTTATTAACTACCGCCTGCGGATAGGAGGCAAAAAAGCATGACCGACCAGAGTGTAGTGATCGCTATCCTGGCCACAGCTATTACCGCCGGCACCCCTATTCTCCTGGCTGCCCTGGGGGAGATTCTGGCGGAACGGGCCGGGGTCCTGAATCTGGGGGTAGAAGGGATGATGTTGCTGGGGGCTGTGAGCGGTTTTACTGTAGCCCTGCATACCGACAACCTCTGGCTGGGCTTTGGCGCAGCCCTGCTGGCCGGAGGAGCAGGGGCCCTGGTCCATGCTTTCCTCACGGTTACTCTGAAGGCGAACCAGGTAGTCAGCGGCCTGGCCCTTACCATCTTCGGCACTGGTCTAAGCAGCTATCTGGGCAAAACTCTGGTGGGGATTCCTCTCAGGCAGACTTTTCAACCCGTGCCTGTGCCTGGCCTGAGTCAGCTGCCCTGGCTGGGACCAATCTTCTTCAACCACGATCCCCTGATTTATCTCAGTTTTGGCCTGGTACCCTTAATGGCCTGGCTCCTGTACCGGACTCGCTGGGGACTACAGCTGCGGGCAGTAGGGGAAAATCCCGCTGCGGCTGATGCGGCCGGGATCAGTGTTTCCCTTACCCGCTATCTGGCGGTTATCGGGGGCGGAATGCTGGCGGGAGCAGGCGGGGCCTATATTTCCCTGGCCTATGCTCCCAGCTGGCTGGAAAACATGACCGCCGGCCGGGGCTGGATTGCAGTGGCGCTGGTGATCTTCGCTATGTGGGACCCCTTCAAGGCTATGCTGGGAGCTTATCTTTTCGGCGGTGTGGATGCGCTGGGATTCCGGCTGCAGACCCTGAATATTGCAGTGTCGCCCTTTTTTCTCAAGATGTTGCCCTATTTATTAACTATCCTGGTGTTGATTCTGGTCACCCGGGAGACGAAAACCAGGCGGGTGGCTACACCGGGGGCCCTGGGATTGCCCTATCACCGGGAAGAACGCTGATGGAAGGATGACGTGGACGTGGAGCTATTGAAACAGAGGATTCGGGAGGATGGTTTACTGATCGGCAACAATATCCTGAAGGTGGATTCCTTTCTCAATCATCAGCTGGATCCGCAGTTGCTGCTGGAGCTGGGGCGGGAGTTTGCCCGGCGCTTTCGCCCGGATGGGGTGACCAAGATCCTGACGGTGGAGGCTTCCGGCATTGCCGTGGCCGTGATGGTCGGCCTGGAGCTAGGGGTGCCGGTGCTGTTTGCCAAGAAGAAGCAGCCCAGTACCCTGGTGGAGGAGGTTTATGCGGCGGAGGCCTTTTCCTTCACCAAACAGGAGCAGGTGTCGGTCTGCGTTTCCCGGCGCTATCTGACCGCTGAGGACAGGGTGCTGATTATCGATGATTTTCTGGCTCAAGGGGCGGCAGCGAAAGCGCTGGTGTCCCTGGTGGAGCAGGCCGGGGCATCCCTGGTGGGAGTGGGAGTTGTGGTGGAGAAGGCCTTCCAGCCCGGGGGCAAGGAGCTGCGCGAGGCTGGCATCCGGGTGGAGGCGCTGGCCAGGATTGGGGCGTTTACGGAAAAGGGTGTGGAGTTTGTTTAAGAGGCAACCTGGCTGGGTTGTCTTTTTTGTCTTTATGTTACGATAGTTACAAGCGCTAAGCTGCGGAAAGTATTAGAACAGGCAGCTGACCATAAAACTTGCTAAAAATACTGACCCCGGGTACAATAAGGGTACCCGGAATTTTTTATGGTGAAAGACAATGGCATACATCAGAATGAAAAAAGGCAAGGCTGAATATGAATATCCTGTCATCCCTGCTCCTGTACCCCATATCCTGGTAGACAGCAAAAAAGACTTACATGGATGGTGGCCGGGGAAAAGGGAATGTACAGCCGAGCGAATGTTGATTAATCCCTATAATGGCTGTACTCATGATTGTCCTTATTGTTATGCCCATAGTTTCTGGGGCTACTTCCACCTTTATGCTACACAACGGGTGGTCACGGTTTGCCAGGATTTCGACCGGATAGTGGCCAGGCAGCTGGACTCCTTGCAGGTGGCTGCCTGTGGTTACCTTTCCCCGGTAACTGATCCTTTTCAGCCCCTGAATCGGGTGTATAAACTATCGGAGAAAATCATCCGGGTTTTTGTAGAGCGCAATCTACCGATTGAATTCATTACCAAAAACCAGGTTACCGATGAATCCCTGGCCTGGATGAGTAAGCAACAGCATTGTTTTGGCCAGGTTTCTCTCCTCACCCCGGATGAGGATTTACGGCGCAAACTGGTACCCGGTGGAGCACCGGTGCCAGTTTTACTGGACAATCTGCGACGAATTCGGGAAGCAGGGCTATTTGCGGTAGTACGGCTGGACCCAATTTTACCGGGCCTTACTGATGACCAGGAAATGATAGAGGAGCTCTGTCAGGTAGCCAGAGCTGCTGGTGCCAGTCACCTGGTAGCTTCCTGCCTGGACATTCCTTTGGCCTTGAAAAACCGGATTTGGCAATGGATAGAGCTGTCCTGGCCCGATTTGGCCCAATACTGGGCTCGCCTCTATAATGAGCGAATTGGTGCCAGCTGGCACGCTGATCTGGGCTATCGTCGGGAACTTTTCAACAGGGTAAAAAAAGCGGCCTTGAAGCATGGCCTCAGTTTCGCTCTCTGTATGGAATATCGGCCTGATGGCCAGGGGTTAAATCGGGAGTTTGCCACTACCCGTAATTGCGAAGGCATCGATATTCCAATCTATATCCGCCGTGGGCAGCACTTTGAACCGGTAGCCTGTGATGGAGCGTGCTTAACCTGCCAGCAACCTGTTTGCGGGCTGCCGGAACTGGCCGGAGGGGGAGCCTGGAAATTGAAGGATTACCGGCGCTGGAGCCGAATCATAAGTCAGGAGGATGAAATATGACGGCATTTATTGCAGCTACTATCTTTGTTGTGCTGGCAGAAATGGGAGATAAAACCCAGTTGCTGGGAATGGCTTTTGCCACTAAATATAAAGCCAGTATCGTTCTGGCGGGAGTGCTGGTAGCCACTTTGCTCAATCATTTACTGGCGGTAGCAGCCGGTGAATATCTGACCCGTTTTATTCCCATGCACTATATCCAGCTGGCCGCAGCTATTTCTTTCGTCATCTTTGGCCTCTGGACCATTCGTGGTGATACGCTGGAAGGAGAGGCGGAAAAGGAATATTTCAGTCCTTTCTGGACGGTGACCTTTGCTTTTTTTATTGCCGAAATGGGAGATAAAACCCAGCTGGCCACAGTGGCCCTGGCTGCGAAATACCAGAACTTGTTAGGAGTTTGGTTGGGCACCACTACCGGCATGATGATTTCCAATATTATCGGTATCCTGGTTGGTGTAGTACTGGGTAAGCAATTACCGGAGCGCTTGATAAAACTGGTCTCAGCTGGAATATTTATTCTCTTCGGTTATCTTGGTATCTGGCAAACTATTGCTGTGCCGGGAATGCGCCTGGCGGCACTAGCCCTGACCACTATACTGGTTGTGGGTTATGTATGGTATTTGTATCGGCCTGTTCGTGTATAAAAGCTCAGGGGGGTGAAATTCACCCCCTGCAATTTTTCTCAGCATAAACATACTGTTTTTAAGGCGTCTGATTCCGGTGATGAAGGCTTTTCAGAAGATGGAAAACTGATTGATGGAAAAACTTGTTAAGGAATAGCCCCGATAATTGGCGGTTTACTCCTTTTTTGTTATAATGGATTCAACTTTATGAGGGAGAGTAGACAATGCAGATAGAAATCAAGAAAATTATACGCTCTAATCGGAAAACTATCGCTATTGAAATAGCGACAGATAGCAGCCTTATCATTAGGGCACCTAAAAGGCTGCCATTAAAGATTATTAAAGATCTGGTACAGAACAAAGAAAAATGGATAAAAGAAAAACTGCAGGAAATAGAACTGAAGCAAAAACATTATCAACCATTGCAATTTAAAACAGGGGATGAGCTCTGGTATCTGGGGGAAAAATACATTTTCTTGATCACAGATAGCTGTGAGAATATCTTTTTGCACGGTTATAAGCTCTTTTTTCCGCAAGACCAGCAGGAACGAGCCGCTGAGTTGCTAAAACAGTGGTATAAAGAACAGTCCAAAAAGCTTCTGCCAGCAAGGGCTGAGTATTATTCACAGCTGACAGGAATAAAATTTAATTCTATTAAAATAACCGGGGCCAGGAAACGCTGGGGTTCCTGCAGTTCCAGAGGTAACCTGAATTTTACCTGGCGCCTCATTATGGCACCTTTACGGGTAATTGACTATGTGGTGGTGCATGAGCTGGTACATATAGAATTTATGAATCATTCCCGTCAGTTCTGGGCGCGCGTGGGGGAAATAATGCCTGATTATAAGGAACAAAAGCAATGGTTACGGGAAAACCAGCTGCTACTGGAGTTAATGTAAAAGGAAGGGCGAAAGCCCCTCCTTTTTTTACCGCAAAATGATGGTTCCCGCTTCTGCTTCTATTACCTCGCCAATACGAGCGATTGTGGCTACTCCGGCGGCAGCCAGTTCCTGCTCCAGCTGTTCAGCTTTTTCCGGGGCTACAGCGATGAGCAGTCCGCCCGAAGTCTGAGCATCGGCCAGCACCAGCAGGGTATCTTCGCTGAAATCTCCATCCAGCTGTAAATTATCCTGCAAGTAGGCCAGATTTTTACGGGTGCCACCCGGTACTACTCCCTGGCTGGCAAAAGCCCAGGCAGCTTCCAAAACTGGAACCTGGCTGACTTCGATTTCGGCTCCTGTGCCACTGCCTGCCATCATTTCAAAGAGGTGGCCGAGGAAACCGAAGCCGGTGATGTCAGTACAGGCGTGGACTCCTACTTTCACCATTGCGTCTGCGGCAGCCTTATTCAAAGTCCCCATCACTTCTACGGCTTCAGCGAGGATGGGGGGAGGAACCAGATCCCGCTTGTGGGCAGTGGTGATAATACCAAGGCCGAGGGGTTTGGTGAGATAGAGAACATCTCCTGGTCGGGCGCCGGCATTGGTAACAGTCCGGTCGGGATGAATTATCCCGGTGACAACCAGACCGTATTTGGGCTCCTGGTCCGAAACAGTGTGGCCGCCTACAATGCTAATACCTGCTTCAGCGGCTTTATCTGCACCGCCGCGCAGGATATCGCCCAGGACTTCCATAGGCAACCTTTTTTCCGGGAAGCCTACCACATTCAGGGCAAAGAGAGGCTGACCGCCCATGGCATAGATGTCACTGAGGGAATTGGCTGCGGCAATCAGACCGAAAGTATAGGGGTCGTCCACTACGGGTGTGAAAAAGTCGACAGTCTGGACTATCGCCAGCTCATCATTGATACGATAAACAGCGGCATCATCGGCGGTATTGGTGCCAACCAGGACATTGGGGTCATTTATTTGCGGTAAATGGCGCAGTACCTGCGCCAGGTCCTGAGGACTGAGCTTGGCCGCTCAGCCGGCGCAGGCAGCCAGTTTGGTCAGCTTAACTGTTTCTGCGGACATTACGATCACTCCTTTCCGGAATTCTTAAGTTATATTGTAATCTTTTAGCTGATATTAGTCAAAGTTATATTGAATCACTGATTTTAAAGGATTTTTAATAATAATGTAGAAAATCTTTTTCTGGAAACAATAAGGGCAGTCAGCGCTATTTAAAAAATGGAATTTCTTAGATTGAGGTGTATAAAATGGGAAAAAAGGCTATTTATATTTTGATGTTGCTAACAGGAATTATTGTTATTTTGGGCTGTCAAATTGCTTCAAAAACTGAGCCGACCAAATGGTCTGTCGGTATCCTGGCTGCCAGCAATGCTAAAGCGGAAAAAATCGTTGGCTTTAAGCAAGGTTTAGCTGACCTGGGAATTACCGAGGGAAAAGACGTTACCTATATAATTTTAAATGCTCAGGGTGAGCGGGAACAGCTCTTGCCTTTGGCCCGGAAGTTAGTACATGAGAAGCCGGATGTGCTGGTAGCAACCGGGGGTGTGGAAGCTGATGCCCTGAAAATAGCAGCTGAGAATCAGAACATTCCCATTGTTTTTATTGGAGCTGCTTCTACGGTACAACGAGGTATAGTAAAAAGCTTTATTGACCCGGGAGCACAAATTACCGGTGTGGATAATTATCATGCTGAGCTGGCCGGGAAAAGATTGGAATTATTAAAGAAACTGTTACCTTATGTGCAGAAAGTTATTGTTATCTACGATCCTAACGTTCCTCCCGGTTATACCAGTTTGAAAATAGTTCAAAATACGGCTAAAGATTTAGGGATAGTAATAAAAACCATAGCGGTAAGTTCCAGAACAGACTTTAAAACAAAACTAAATCGGCAATCGGTGCAGAACTATGATGCTATTCTTCCTTTGTCAAGTTTTTTGATTGAAACTTTAACCCAGGACTTGCTTGCCTTTTCCTGGCAAAACAAGATTCCGGTTATGGGCATCATTGAACAGGAAGCGGACCGGGGTTATTTCGCCGCTTACGGCGTTTCTATGTATAATCAGGGATACCAGGGAGCCAGAATAGTAGCCAAAGTTTTACAGGGACAGCAGCCGAAACAGATACCTGTGGAAACACCGGATAATCTGGAATTGGTGGTAAATCTGCGCACAGTGGAGAGACTGGGACTTAAACTAAATGAAACTGGATTAAATTTTGCCAGAATAATTATAAAATAAGAAACTGAGGCGATCAGGAATGAAAATCTGGAATCGCATAAAAGTAAAGGTTTTAGCCTTTGGCATTACAATGTCTATTCTACCGCTGGCATCATTGGGTTATCTCAATGTTCGGACTGCCGAACAGGATTTGTTGATGTCCATCCAGCAACGGAATACTGACCTCGTAAAAGGAATAGCCACAGATCTAGGTCAGTTAATTACTGGAATCGAAGATAAGATATCTACAGCTGGTAATATTTACGGGGAAACCCTTTTGCAACAGGACCGGGAAAGCCAGGAAAAATTCCTGTATATTTTTTTACGGGATATACCGGCTGTCGAGGATCTAAGTCTGTTGAATTCCCGGGGAATTGAGGTCATGCGGGTTTCCAAGCGGGAAGTAATTACTCCTCAAAAGTTGTCACAAGTGGACCCGAAACTGTTGACCCAAAAAGGCATGGTTAAACATTATCTTACTGCTGACCAGCGAACTATGGTAAGCTTGATTATCCCCATTAAAAATAGGTTAACCAGGGAAATTAAAGGTGGTTTTTATGTTCAGGTTAATTTAAGGTCAATTATGAACAGAATTATTACCAGATATGGTAACCAGAAAGGTGCTATTTTTGTAGTTAACCGAGATGGAAAATTGATTGCCCATGAAGATTTCAGTCAAGTTTTAAGACAAACTCCGGTAAGCTCCAGCCTTGCTGTTCGCCAGTTTATGGAGGGGAAAGAGAATGCAGGCAGGATACCGTTAAGATATGTCTCATTTACCGGGGAGGAAGTATTAGGGGTTTATGCTCCCATTAAACAGTTAGGCTGGGCGGCAGTGGTGGAAATACCGGTCCGTGAGGCTTATCGCCCTGTTGCTGCCTTGAGTATCAAGTTTCTGATCGGGACAATTCTGGTGGTAGTGCTGGTTGTTATCATCAGTATTCTTTTTGCTTTGCGTTTTACTAAACCCATTGAGACCCTGGAACAAGGAGCTAAACGGGTGGCTGCAGGCGAATTGAACCTGGTCTTGCCCAAAACTACAGATGATGAAATCGGTCAGTTGGTAGATGCTTTTAACTTTATGACTCAACAGATCAAGAGCAAATCTGCTGAACTTATTCAGACGGAAAAAATGGCGGCTTTGGGTTTATTGGCTGCGGGGGTAGCCCATGAAATCAATAATCCCTTAGCTACGGTTTCCGCTTATGCTGAGGACCTGTTAGAGCGGATCGATCAAGAAGATATTGAGGAACTTTACCGTTCTGGTGAATTGGCAAAATACTTACAGGTAATATGTAAACAGACCGAAAGGGGCAAAAAAATTACAGGAAGCTTATTGAATTTTGCCAGACAACCTGCCGGTCATATGATGGATATAAATCTTAACGAATTGCTGGAAGATACTTTGGCCCTGGTTAATCACCGGATTAAGCAACTTGGTATCCAAATAGATAAAAAATTGGCTGTAAATTTGCCTGTAGTTAAAGGGGACCTTTCCCAGCTGCAACAGGTTTTACTCAATCTTATCTGCAATGCTCTGGATGCTATGGAAACAACGGGAGGACGGCTTAAACTGATTACGGAAAAAGGACAAAAAAGCATAGTAGTTAAAATTATTGACACCGGAACCGGTATTGCCAGGGAGGAGCTGAAGAAAGTTTTTGATCCTTTTTATACAACAAAACCACTGGGTAAAGGTACTGGCCTGGGACTGTCCATTTGTTACGGTATTGTCAAAGAAATGAAGGGAGACATTCAAATTAGCAGTGAATTGGGCAGAGGAACAACGGTTACTGTGATATTACCAATTGATAATATGACTGGCTGGAAAGAAGGTGATGAACATGAGGGAACAGATTAAAGTTTTAATAGTTGATGATGAAGAAAATTTCCGGGATTTGTTGATTCAACGTTTGAGCAGAAAAGGTTATTGGGTCAAGGGGGCAGCGACGGGCGAAGAGGCTCTGCATTTTTTAAAAGAGGAAACCTTTCAGGTAGCAATTTTTGATATCAAACTGCCGGGGATGGATGGAATAGAACTGCTGCAACAGGCCAGACAAATAGAAGAGAATCTCCAGGTGATTATCCTTACGGGGCACGGGACCATAGAGTCTGCTATTGAGGCGATGAAGATGGGTGCTTATGATTATTTAACCAAGCCCTGCAACCTGGCGGAACTGGAAATCACTCTCCAAAAAGCTTATGAGAAAAAACAGTTACTGGAAGAAAATTTGGGGATGAAAGAAGTCTTGCGGAGGGACAGGAGTTCCAAAGTAATTGTAGGTAAAAGCCAGGCCATTACCAGAGTGCTGGAGTTGGCTAAAAAGGTGGCTGCTTCCGATTCACCGGTACTGATTGAGGGAGAAAGCGGTACCGGCAAGGAACTGATTGTTAATGCTATCCACCACTGGAGCAGCAGAGCCCAACAACCATTAGTAGCTGTCAATTCCGGAGCTCTGCCGGCCCAACTGTTGGAAAGCGAGCTCTTCGGTCATGAAAAAGGGGCTTTTACAGGAGCATTAACTACAAAAAAAGGTTTAATTGAAAGTGCTCACCGCGGAACCCTTTTTTTAGATGAAATTGGGGAAATGGAATTAGGATTACAGGTAAAACTGTTGCGGTTTTTGGAAACTGGTGAGTTCCGGAGAGTTGGTGACGTGCGTTTGCGTAAAGTGGATGTTCGGGTGATAGCGGCTACCAACCGGAATTTGGAAGAAGAAGTGGTTAAAGGTAATTTCCGGGAAGACTTATATTACCGGCTGAATGTCATTAAGATTCGGGTTCCGCCTCTGCGGGAGCGAAAAGAAGATATTCCCTTGCTGGCAGAGTATTTTTTGCAAAAAGCTGGTAATGGAGCACCTAAACAACTTGCTTCCGATGCCCTGGAGGCACTCATGAGTTATGACTATCCGGGGAATGTCCGGGAGCTGTTTAATATTCTGGAACGCGGCATACTGCTCAGCACCGGTGCTAAAATTCAGAAGGAGGACCTTTTTGGCTGTTTTGCCAGGGAAGATGAACCGAAGCTATGTACCCTTGAGGAAATGGAAAAGAGATATATTAAACAGGTTTTAGAGGCAGTTCAATGGAATAAAACCAAAGCGGCAGAACTACTGGGAATCAGTGTCCGTAATCTTTATCGCAAAATTGAAGAATATCAATTAAAGAAATAATTTCATCCATGACATTTTGTCACACCGGAATGACAAAATGTCATGGATTTTTTTATGAAAGGCCTATTTTCAGGCCTTTTTAGGCTGGTATGGTTTTTGCTCTTATGTTAGCGGCGCGTAAATGAAGGCAGACAAAACTGGAGCACTCGGGGGAGGTGAAAAAAATGGAGCTGCAGCTTGAACCCGATAAATGCCTCAGGGTACGGACTGCTGCTAATATTTGTGATAACTGTGTTAAAGTCTGTCCGTCACAGGCGATAGAGATTAGTAATGGGTTCAGAATTGATAAGGAAAAATGTGATACTTGTGGCCTTTGTGCCGGAACCTGTCCGACAGAAGCCCTTATGCTGGACCAGCATTCTTATCATCAATTGATTGGTCGGGCCAGGGAAAAGCGGAAGATTGCCTTTACCTGTGAACAGAATCCATTGCTAGGGGTTATTAATCTTCCCTGTTTAGGTTATTTGTCTGAAACTTTACTGATAGGCCTGGTTTTAAACTGTAACCGGATCCGATTGGTTTTTGCTGCCGAAAAATGTGCTTCTTGTAACAGGCAAGCAGGGGCATTGATTGAAGAGAGACTGATTCGGGTGCAAGCGATGGCTTCCAGGCTGGGAAAAGAGGGAGTCTTGCTTGTTGATAATGGAGAGGAAGAAGAAGTTTTGACGAAACGGGAATTCTTCTCTTTTCTCAAAGACCGGATAGTAACTTTAACCTATTCTGGCTGGGAAGATAAAAGAGCCCGCAAAGGCAAAAAGTTGCTGCCTGCTGCCAGGGAGTTTCTCCTGAACAGCACAGGTCAAAGTTTAAAGCCTGGATCACAGCTTATGCTATCAGGCGGTAATTGGCCTTTTGCCCAGATAGAAGTGGATGAGCGCTGTACAGGCTGTCAGGTTTGTACACAAATTTGTCCTACTGGTGCCTTGCAGATAAATGATGATGATGAAGAAAAGGAGTTGCGGCATACTCCAGCCTTATGTCTAAATTGCGGGGCTTGTGCAGACTATTGCCCGCAGCAGGCGGTAAGCCAGGGGGATAAGGTGGACCTGGGCAAGGTGGTTGCTGCAACCAGTTTTCCGCTCAGGAAAATACATCAAAAAAGGTTTTGGCAGGAATGTGAACCTGAATTTTTACACCGGTCAAAAGCTAAAAAGCTTTTACTTAAATTCTAAAAAGGGGAGGAGTAGAATGAATCTAGTTTGCAAATGCGGTTACACACACATTACGACAAAGACTCTGAACAAAAGGCGTAACAGTATTACAGGCAGAATCAGTTTTATATGCAAGCATTGCGGTAAAATGATCCACGTTCCTACTGTTACGCCCAGGGTTTTCAGAGAGCTCATCAGCAAGACAGGGACCAGGGGTTATAATGGCAACATTTTACTTAGTGAATAGAAAGGAGAATAAGCAGTGAGCACTGAAAAAAAATGGGCGATGGTAATCGATTTGCAGAAATGTATTGGTTGTGATACTTGCACAGTGGCCTGTAAAGCAGAAAACCGCACTCCGCCTGGAGTAACCTACAATGTGGTTATTGAGGAGGAACGGGGAACTTATCCCAATGTCAGCAAGGTTCATGTGCCCAGGCCCTGTATGCAGTGTGACCGGCCCGCCTGTGTCCAGGTTTGCCCGGTCAAAGCAACCTATAAACTGGAAAACGGGATCACCGCCATTGACTATGATCGCTGTATCGGCTGCCGCTACTGTATTATAAACTGTCCTTATGGAGCCAGGTATTTTGACTTCGGGCTGGATTATAGCCAGGAGATGGTTGGATGTAACGAGGTACAGGCCCCCGAATACGGTATTGACAGAGGTAAGCGGGAAAAAGGCAAGTCTCCGATAGGGAATGTTCGTAAATGCATGTTCTGTTATCACCGTTTACAGCGCGGAGAAGAACCGGCCTGTGTTGAGGTTTGCCTGGGAGATGCCCGTTATTTTGGCGATCTTAATGATCCGGAAAGTGTGGTCTCAAAATTGGCAGCAAGTCCAAGGGCTTTTGTTCTGCAGGAAGAAATGGGAACTAAGCCCAGGGTCATCTACTTGAAATAATGTTCAATAATAAGAGGAGGATGTGAGTACGGTGAAAAGCAGCGAACAGTTGACTAAAGCCTGGTATGGGGTACTCATTTTATTAATGGCGCTCGGCGGCTGGGCGATTATCGAAAGAATTAACGCCGGATTGGCCGTTACCAATTTGACCAGTGCTACACCCTGGGGAGCCTGGGTAGCTTTCTATATCTTTTTTGTGGGTTTAAGTGCCGGTTCTTTTCTCCTGTCTACCATGATCTTCGTTTTCAAGATGGAACAGTATGAAAAAATTGGTCGGGATGCCTTGCTGGTGGCCATTCTCAGTATGGTTTTGGCCATGTGCTTTATCTTACTGGATTTGGGGAGGATGGAACGGTTCTGGCATACTCTCCGTTACTGGAATTTTACCAGTGTGCTGGCCTGGGAAGTTCGTTTTTATGTAATCTATGTTGGCTTATTAACTGCTGAACTTTACTTCTCCATGCGCCAGGATCTGATTCGGGTTGCTCAAGGCACAGGGTGGCAAGCGTCTCTGGCTCGCTTCCTTACCTTTGGCAGTACTGACCTGAGCGAAGAATCGAAACAACGGGATCATAGATGGTTGAAAATTTTAGGCTCAATCGGGATTCCCATCGCTATATTCGGAGTTCACGGTGGTACAGGAACGCTGTTTGCAGTGGCCAAAGCCCGGGCTTTCTGGAATAGCGGCCTTTTCCCGGTAATCTTTGTTGTCTCTGCTCTGGTTTCCGGTACCGCTCTGTTGCTGGCCTTTTATGTAATCCGGACCAAGGTAATGGGTCGTGAAGTCGATAAGGATATGGTCAAATCTCTGGCCGGACTTTTAAGCCTGTTCCTGCTTGTGGATGTAGGTCTGGAATTCTATGAATTCTTTGTTGGCGCCTATGGGCTGGAACATGCGGAACTGGCTACTATTGAAACTATCTTCGAGAGTCCTTTTTCCTGGTCATTCTGGTGGATACAAATGTTTTTGGGAGTAGTTGTTCCGTTATTCATTTTCTTTAACAGCAAGCTAAAAGAATCAGTTAAGGCCATTACCGTGGGAGCTGTTCTGGTAGTGATAGGTATTCTGGGTGTGCGGTTTAACATTGTAGTCCCTGCTTTAATTGTACCTGTTTTACACGGATTGCCCTGGGGCTATTACTATCCGACTTTAATCGAATGGGTCAGCAGTATTGGAATTATAGCTTTCGGTCTCTTTTTATACTCGGTAGCAATCAAGGCTTTACCGATTGATGCAATAGAAGACATCGAAGATATTAAGGAGGGAAAACTATATGGCGCAACTAAAGAAGTCTATTAAAATTAGCAGAAGAAGTTTTATTAAAACTGGTGCAGTCCTGGCGGGAGTAGGAATGGTGGCTCCTGCTGCCCTGGGGTCTGAGCAGTCAATGGTTGAAAACTGGTTCCTGGATGATCCCCATGGAACGGGAAAAGAGACCCTGAATTATGGCGCTGAGGATGTCATCTATACAACCTGTGAACAGTGTAATACCCATTGTACTCTGAAAGCTGTGATAACTCCTGCTCAAGGCAACGGTCCTACTTCTTACATCAGAAAGTTAGCCGGCAACCCATATAGTCCACTCAATATGCAACCTTTTGGTCAGATTCCTTACAAGACTCCAGTGGATAAGGCGGCCAAAGGCAATGGTGATTTGGCCAGGGAGGGACGAGGCTTTCGGGGTGGACGGACCTGTCTCAAGGGCCAGGCTGGTATCCAGACTGCATATGATGCGTTAAGAGTGCAAAAGCCGCTGAAAAGGGTTGGGCCCAGGGGAAGCGGGCAATGGCAGAGTATTAGCTGGGAACAGGCGCTGAAGGAAATTGTTTATGGCAGCCCCGATCTGGGAACTCCGGGGTTGAAAAGCATCTGGGCCTTTGTCCCCCAAGAAGAGGTTATGTCTGATTGGGAAAAGGTGAAGAAAGGGGAGCTGTCCCAGGAGGAATTTGATGCGAAATACAAGGATGTACTGATCGATACCAAACATCCGGATTTGGGACCCAGGGCTAACCAGATTGTAGGCTTTTTCGGGGACCGGCGGGAGTTCTTCAAGGACAGATACTGGAGCCAGACTATTGGCAGCATTAACAGCCTTGACCATGGCGGTATTTGTGGTGTTAATGGTGTAATAGGGAATGTACAGTCTTTTAATAGTGAAAAACCGAAAAAGCGTATGTATGCTGATGTGGACAATGCTGAGTTTGTCATTGTCTGGGGAACTGACCCGCTGGTAGCCAACAAGGGACCGACCTGGCTGGCGCCCAAATTCATGAATGCTCTCAAAAGAGGGATGAAGCTGGCAGTGGTGGACCCGAGATTGAGCCGGATTGCTGAGAAGGCACATATCTGGGTGCCCATAAAACCAGGAACCGACGCGGCTTTAGCGCTGGGAATGGCCCGCTGGATTATTGAAAACGGGCGTTATGATCTCAGGTATTTGACCAATCCCAACCAGGCAGCAGCAAATGCTGACGGGGAACCGACCTGGTCAGATGCAACCTATTTGGTCAATCTCAGCGCCAAAGGCAAGCCCAAACTCCGGGCCAGTGACCTCGGGATCGGAACGGAAGAACAGTTTGTGGTAATTCAGAATGGGAAACCCGTACCCCATGATCAGGCTACAGAAGGACAATTAGAAGTGGATACGGTTATTAACGGTATCCAGGTCAAGTCGGTATTTACCCTGTTTAAGGAACGGGTTATGGAACATACCATTGAGGAATATGCCAGGATCTGTGAAATCGAACCGCAGCAGATTATCGAACTGGCCCGGGAGTTCACTTCCCATGGTAAAAAAGCTGCCATTACCTCTTATCGGGGCCCGGCAATGCATGTTAATGGTTTCTATAATTTGCGGGCAATTAACTGCCTTAACCACTTGATCGGCAATTATGACTGGAAAGGGGGCAGCATGAGCACCGGGGCCAAGTTTAAGCCTTTAGAGGGCAGGTATGATCTAATGAAAGTGCCCAAAGCCAATAAAGCCTGGGGTATTCCGCTGGTACGCAATAAGGTTGTCTATGAAAAGACTACTCTCTTTGAGCGGGATGGCTATCCGGCTAAACGTCCCTGGTTCCAGTATTCCGGCAATAATATTCAAGAGGCTTTACCCAGCGCTGCTGAAGGTTATCCTTATCCCATCAAGGCCCTGTTTATTCACCGGATTTCCCCCTTGTTATCAGTACCGGTTGGCATGGCCCACAAGGAGATTTTAAAAGATCAGAAAGCTATACCCCTTCTGGTGGTATCCGATGTGGTCATCAGTGAAACAGGAACTTATGCTGATTATATTTTACCTGATTTAACTTACCTGGAACGCTGGGGTTTTGAAACAATCTATCCCAATTTCCCGTTGAAAGAAACCCATATTCAGCAGCCGGTAACCCGGGTTTATCCTGAAGCCCGGCAGATGGAAGACTTCTTCATTGATCTGGCCAAGGAACTGAAGTTGCCGGGAGTTGGTCCCGGAGCTTTCCCGGATGGCAGTTCACTGGATCGGGCCGAGGACTTTTATCTGAAACTGGTGGCCAACATTGCTTATGATGGAAAAGAACCTGTACCGGAAGCTGATGACAAAGAACTGTTAATCTTTGAAAAGTCAAGACAAAAAGCTTTAGGAAAGTTCTTCGATCTTCAGGCATGGAAAAGAGCGGTTAAGCCGGAAGAGTGGCGCAGGGTTGTCTATGTTCTAAATAGAGGGGGAAGATTTGAAAAACAGGGCAATGAATATGATGGTCCGTACCTTAAGTATAAATTAGCTTCTGAGGTTAATTTTTACTCCGAAAAAGTAGCCAAAGGGAAACACCCATATACCGGTAAACCCTTTGACGGCTTGCCCAGAATTGAAGAAATCACTTACTACAATTGCAAAAAGGTAGATATTAAGGATTATCCCCTAATTTTCATTAACTGGAAAGCAAGACATATCGGTACTCATCGCAATATCAGCGATGCCTGGCTGCGGGAGATCGAGGCAGAAAATTATGTATGGATGAATCCGGTTGATGCCAGGAAACGCGGGCTTAATACCGGAGATTCCATTATAATTAAATCTCCAGATTTTGAAGCGAAAGGCAAGGTGCTGGTAACTAATGGCATTAAACCCGGCGTTGTAGGATGCAGTTATAATTACGGCCATTTCGCCTATGGCGCATCCTCGGTACAAATAGACGGTAAAAAGACCAAAGTTGTGCAGCCCTATGGCCATACCCAATGGGTGGCAGGAGATAATGATACCGGTTTTGCCTTAGGAAGAGGTACTGGTTTTGCTGCCAATGCAGTTCAACTGGTGGATGTCACATTGAAAAACGCTTGTCTGTCCGATCCTATAGGCGGCGGAGCCAGTCAATTGGATACTAGAGTGGAAATAGTCAAAGCCTTATAAAAGTCTAGCCCCTGAAGCATTCAGGGGCTCAATTTTTATGTCTGTTTGCAAAACCTGAAACAGTAAGTTTTAAACTCATTAATTGCTGTGTTAAAAAATTTGTTTTTATGATAAACAAGGTTGAATTTACGCTTAATATTTAATCCGACAACCTTTACAACTGAAACTTTACCGGTTGCTACCGCATTCTGTACCGCAAGCCGGGACATGAAGGATAGTCCAAAACCACAATGAACAGCATTGATTATAGCTTCGACACTGTTAAACACTCCAACTGCTTTCCATTTTATTCCGTGGGATTTCATGGCGGCTTCGAATACTTCACGAGTGCCGCTGCCCTCCTCTCGTACAATAAAGCTCTGATCTTCAAGCTGTGCAGTGTCAATGCTCCCTGCTTTCGCCCATTCATGCATTGGTGGGCAGACAAGCACAAGCTCATCTTCATAAACTGGTACCTTAACTATGTCTGGCCAGTTGCCTATGCCCTCTACCAGTCCGATGTCAAGCTTGGCCACATACAGCATGTTTATAATGGTGGCCGTATTATCAATTACAGCATTTATCTGAACAGTTGGATGAGCAGCGGAAAATTCCCTGATGAGAAAGGGCAGGATTGCTGAGCCTATGGTTTTGCTGGCACCTACGCGCAAAATGCCGCCTTTTGACAGATCTGATAACCGTTTTTCAGCTTCATTTGACAGGCTTAATATGTGCGAGGCGTAAGAGTAGAGCTCCTCTCCAGCCTTCGTAAGATAAATCTTACGGCCAATCCGTTCAAAAAGCTTTATACCATAGTACCGTTCCAGTTCTACAATGGCCTGGCTAACTGGTGGTTGGGTCATATGTAGCTGTTTTGCTGCGGCCGTCATACTGCCTGTTTCGCACACTGCGAGGAATATTCGTAAATGTCGCAGAGTCATGTTCACACCTCAATCTATATGTATTTACATATCTTTTTCATTTTATTTTAATATTTTACGTTTATATAAGTCAAGAGTATAATAGCTTATGGAAACAAACTGAAGGATAGGAGGAGATATTAAATGCAAAATACTAAAGGTCAGGTAAAGACCGGGATTAATGAGCGAATCAAAGATGCAACTGCCTGGATTGCCGAACATCTACCAGGCTTTTTACTTGTAACTGCAGTTACTTTCATAGCAATAAAGCTTCAGTCGACAAGGCTTTTTTCAGAGGTCCTGCCATTAAGCTCGCTCATTATCGCAATAATTATAGGTATGACTATAAAGAACGTCATTTCTTTGCCAACAAGCACACAAAAAGGTATAAGTTTTAGTGCTAAAAAAATCTTAAGACTTGCTATTATTTTTCTTGGTTTTAGACTCAGTATATCACAGGTCTTAGAGGTAGGTCCCTCCGCCCTTATATCTATCCTGATTGCTACTACTTCAGCTATCCTTTTCACTTTATGGCTTGGCCGCATCATGGATGTTCCGCTTAAGCGTGCCCTGTTGCTCGGTAGCGGTGTATCTATCTGCGGCGCAGCGGCGGTAGCAGCAGTTGATGCCGTAATTAAATCCGAGGAGGAAGACACTGCATTTGCTATTGGTGCAGTGACACTGTTCGGCACTATATTCATGTTTCTTTATCCGGCCCTGCATGGTCTTTTAAACATACCTGATCTGTTCTATGCATTGTGGGCAGGAAGCTCGATACATGAGGTTGCACAGGTAGCGGCAGCAAGTGTTGTGGCCAGCGGTCAATTCAAAGCCATGGCCTCTACCGTAAAAATGATCAGGGTGCTCTTTATTATTCCACTTACCCTTATCCTGACTTTTATCCCGTGGAACGACAATGTAACAGAAGAGGACAAAAATCCTGTTACCCCTCCACAGAAGAGCAAAATTACTATCCCGTGGTTTGCTATCCTCTTTTTTGTTATGGTGCTGATTAACTCCTTCGCCGGACTGCCACAAAATGTTGTCGCCGGGCTTATAACTTTTGATAACTGGATTATGACTGCGGCTATGGCGGGGTTAGGTCTCGATCTCTCCTTCAAAGCAATGGCTAAAATTGGTACCCGTGCTGTTATTTTAGGTGCTGTTTCTTCGGTGTTTATTTCCATCCTCAGTGCTGCTGTAATCGGAGTTATATTAGACTAAGTTGAGTCTGCAGGTTTCCGTGGCACCAACGGGCCTGCTTTTTCTATTAAATTATTGAGTGATAAAAATTTCTTATCGATTCCCATATATAATAAATATAATTTATTAGACAGATAAAATATGGTTATGTTACAATTAGACCGAAATTGAGAGAAAGGGGGAGGATTATGGGTACTTTTTGGTCCAGGGTTTACCGGAAGGCAGTGCAGGAACACTGGAGTCCAATGATAGCAGTTGGAGTGCTGGGTATCTTAAGTGCGCTCTATTTTGGTACACTGCAAACAGTTTGGGCGGTAACAGGGGAATTCACCCGCTGGGGCGGTCATCTGCTTCAGTTATTCGGTTATGACACCGGGGAAATGAGTTATTTTAAAATTATTAAGCTCAAAGGAATGCCATGGGACCGGGTTGATGGCTGGGTGGTCTTCGGCATGTTTGCCGGCGCCCTGATTGCTGCCCTCCTGGGAGGTAATTTCAAGATACGGGTGCCGGTGCAAAGACGCCGGCTGGTGCAGGGATTGTTAGGCGGTATAATTGCTGGCTTCGGCACTAGATTAGCTATGGGTTGCAATCTGGCAGCCATGTTTACGGGAATACCGCAGTTTTCTTTACATACCTGGCTCTTTACTCTGGCGACCATAGCCGGTACCTATCTTGGTCTTAAAATAACTTTGATGCCTTTCTTTTTGGGTAAACCGGTGATTTTGCCAGGTGGAACAGTACAAATGGCAAAAAAATATAACAGTCATCAGCCGGTATTGGGTTTTTTGTTAGCGGCAGTGGCCATTGTTTTGGCTGTACTGGCCTGGCAGAATGGTAACGGGAAGCTGGCCCTGGCAGGATTATTTGGTCTGGCCTTTGGAGCTGTGATCGAACGGGGCCAAATCTGCTTCACCTCTGCTTTTCGTGACTTGTGGCTGGTGGGAAGAACGACGATAACCAGGGCGATTATTGTAGGGATGGCTATCCAGTCTTTGGGTACTATTTATTTTATTGTTCACGGAACTCCGGCCAAGGTGATGTGGGCGGGAGCTGGGGCAGTTCTCGGTGGACTGCTATTTGGCTTTGGCATTGTCATTGCCGGCGGGTGTGAGACCGGCTGGATGTATCGGGCTATGGAGGGGCAATTAAATTTTTGGGTAGTAGGTATAGGGAACATCATCGGTGCTACTTTGCTGGCGATAGGCTGGGATAAAGGTATTTTCACCTCTCTGGTAGCACCCTATCCGAAGGTGGACCTGGTGAAAATTCTCGGTCCGGCAGGGGCTTTAGCCGCAACCTATCTTTTCTTAGCGCTGATCTACGTTTGGGCTACCTGGATGGAGAAGCGCCGCAAATATAAATCGGAAATTCATTTGCCAGTTGAAATCAATACAGCTGTGGCAGAGAGCAAATAGGGGAGGAGAAGACTGTGGGAGATCGTTCCTTTGAGGTTGATTTTGTACTTGATTTACGGGGTGAACCTTGTCCTTATCCGTTGATCTACAGCCTGGAAACCATCAGTAAGCTCCAGCCAGGGCAGACCCTGGAAGTGCTGGCCGACTGTCCTCAATCTTTCCGTTCGGTTCCGGAAGAGGCTGTGAAACACGGATATATTATGATGCATGAGCCGATTAAAGAAGGGCCGCTTATCAGGTTCTTCTTTAAGGTGCCGGATAAAAAATAAATCGAAAGGAAGGGAGTAATCCCTTCCTTATTTATTTCCCGCGAAATTCTTGTTATAATAACCTGAGTACATACTAGCAACCGGAGGTTACTATGCAGTACCAGTCATCACTTAATAAATTATATTACTTTTTGCTTTATGCGATTATTGCGCTGCAAATTCCCTACTTACCTTTATATTTTAAGGAAGCAGGTGCCAACGGAAATTTTATCGGTCTAATTTCTGCTTTAGGGCCTTTTGTTGGCTTATTTATGCAACCATTTTGGGGAATCATTGCTGATAAAACCCAGCGGCTTAAATTCATAATCCAAGTATTATTGTTTTCTTCAGGTGTTTTTATTTTATTAGTCCCTTTATATAACAATAAAATCTGGTGGATGCTGACAATGCTATTATACACAATGGTACAAACAGCGTCTATGCCACTTACTGATACTCTAATGCTAAGTGATAATCAACGTTCCCGGGAATTCGGGAAATATCGCTTATGGGGTTCGCTGGGCTTTGCTGTGATAGTACTGATTACATCAGCATTTTTAACTAAATCCAATATTAAGTTTATTTTCCCTCTCAGCAGTATTCTTTTTTTTATTGTCTGGATTCTTAGTTTTTCTTTACCTAAAACTCCAGTTGTGCCTATAAAACAAAACATTTCAGAAATTTTTCAGCTTATAAAAAATCCACTTTTTATCTTGTTAGTCGTTTATGCTTTCATAATCCAAATGCCTTTTAGTGCCTATAATACCTTTTTCAGTATCTATTTTTCCAGCCTTGGGGCTACTACAACAATGGTCGGATTAGCCTGGGCCTTGGCTGCCAGCAGCGAGATCCCTGTCTTTTATTTGTTTAATGTCCTGCGCAAATCTTTAAATTTATATCAAATCCTCACCATCGCCGGTATCATCTACGCAGTGCGCTGGTTTGTCTATGCCTATTTTCCATACCTCTGGCTGATACTATTACTACAGCTGAGCCAGGGTCTCAGTTTCGGGCTTTTCTACTTATCTGCTATTCAACTATTAAATGAAACTACCTCTCAAGAAGTAAAAGCTTCAGCTCAAACTATTTTTACTGCGATTGCCTGGTCATTAGGTGCTGCTGCCGGCAGTTATAGCGGGGGAATTATCTACACAGCTTTTGGGCTATTTACATTGTTTAAGTTATCTGCTCTGCTCGCATTCTTATCTGCCTTAACTTGGTATGTATTTACAAAACGCTAATAAAGATGGTCTGGCATTAGAAATAATCGAAATCACTCAAGAAGCCTGAGCAGGCCAACAAAATTCAGTATAAGCAGGCTCCATTCCGTCAATAATGTAACTGAAACTACAAGGACGGGGTGGAGCCAATGCTGATCAATAAGGTGGAAATCTGCGGTGTCAATACCGCCAAGCTGCCGGTGCTGACCAATGAACAGATGCGGCAGCTGTTTGCCGCCATGCAGCAAGGCGATCAGGCTGCCAGGGAAAAACTGATTGAAGGCAACTTGCGGCTGGTCCTCAGTGTAATTCAGCGTTTTGTTAACCGCGGCGAATATGTGGACGACCTTTTCCAGGTCGGCTGTATTGGCTTGATGAAAGCCATCGACAACTTCGACTTAAGTCAGAATGTCAAGTTTTCCACCTATGCCGTCCCTATGATTATCGGGGAGATTCGCCGCTACCTGCGGGACAACAACCCCATTCGCGTCAGCCGCTCCCTGCGGGATATCGCCTATCGGGCCCTGCAGGTGCGGGACAACCTGGTCAACAAACTGAACCGGGAGCCCTCGGTTAATGAAATCGCCGAGGAGTTGAAATTACCCCGGGAAGAAGTGGTTTTCGCCCTGGATGCTATTCAGGAACCAATCTCCTTGTTCGAGCCTATTTATCATGACGGCGGAGATCCCATTTTCGTCATGGACCAGATTAAGGATGAGAAAAACCAGGATGTTGGCTGGCTGGAAAACATTTCTGTCAAAGAGGCCCTGGCCCGCCTGGGTGAAAGGGAAAAACAGATTCTCACCTTGCGCTTTTTTCACGGTAAAACCCAGATGGAGGTGGCAGAGGAAATCGGGATTTCTCAGGCCCAGGTCTCCCGTCTGGAAAAAGCTGCCTTAAACCATATGCGCAAACACGTCGGAACTTGAACACAAACCGCCTGCGGAACAGAGATGTTCCGGACAGGCGGTTTTTTTAGCAGGAAAAAAGGCCGCCGGTGTTGAATACCTTTTAGGGAAACGGAGGTCGTACTATTATGGGTAAAAGGAAGCGACATGGAGCGGACTTGATGCTGCTTGGGGCTATCCTGGTGCTGCTGACTATCGGTCTATTGATGGTCTTCAGTGCCAGTTCCATTGAAGCGATGTTGCCCAAAAACGGGAATCCCGGCGAGTTTGGCAATCCCCTGGCCTTTTTTTATCGCCAGAGTGTAGCGGCTGGTATTGGACTGGTCTTAATGTTTGCCATACTGCGGCAGGATTATCGCAAGTTGATCGGCTGGAAAAAAATCATTTTTTCTGCCACCATCATTTTACTGGTGCTGGTTCTGATTGCGGGAGAATCTCGCAATGGTAACAAGGCCTGGCTGGGAGCGGGTGGTTTTTCCCTCCAGCCATCGGAGATGGCCAAGCTCTCTCTGGTAATTATGCTGGCTGCCTATTTTGAGCGGGAAGAACGTTTGGTGAAACGGGGTAAAAAACGCAAAATCAGCTATGTGCCCGCAATTATACAAGTAGTACTTATCCTTGTCCTGGTGGGGCTGGAAGGAGATGCCGGTTCCGCAGGGGTTATTTGTCTGATTGCAGCGGTGGTATTGTTTGCTGCTGGTATCCCCTGGGCCTGGATTGGAGCTCTGGCGGCAGTGCTGGTACCGGTAGCGGTACTGGCTGTAACCACGGTTGGCTACCGGCTGAAACGGTTTACTGTTTTTCTCGACCCCTTTCAGGATCCTCTTGGTTACGGTTTTCAGCAGGCCCAGGCTTTGCTGGCCATCGGCTCCGGTGGGCTGCTGGGCGTGGGATTAGGGGACGGCAAGTCCAAGTATCTCTGGTTACCCGAACAGCACAATGACTTTATTTTCGCCGTACTGGCCGAGGAGATGGGCTTTATCGGGGGTATAATCGTCTTTACTCTGTTTGCCATTGTCCTTTACCGGGTCTATGAAATCAGCAAGAAAGCTCCAGATACCTTCGGCCGCTTGCTGGTTACGGGCATGGGGGCGGTATTGCTGGTAGAGGCTCTGGTCAATCTGGCCATGGTGCTGGATGTTTTCCCGGTAGTAGGGGTAACCCTGCCTTTTATCAGCTATGGCGGGTCTTCTCTATTGTTTAAACTGATTGCTGCCGGGATTATCCTCAATGTCTCCCGCTATACTGTGGAAGAAGAAAATGAGGGACAGGAACTGGCAGTAAGCTGACACACTTTCAGCCTCGTCTACATATAATGTAGGTAGACAGGAGGTGAAAGCCGTGCTCAAGGTGTCGGACTTACGGCTGCGGGAAGTCATCAATGTGGTGGACGGGCGGCGTTTGGGCCCCATCAAGGATATCGATATTGATGTGGAAAATGGCACTATCCGGGCCCTGGTACTGAACCCGGAAGGTGGGCGCATGTTTCGCATGTTCGGGCGCCAGGAGGATATCGTGATCCCCTGGGAAAATATCAACAAGATCGGCATTGATGTTATACTGGTAGAATTGGAGCAAATCGCCTATAATTACGAATAACCAGCCCTTAGGGCGGTTTTTTGCACGAGAGGAGGGGACAGCCTTTGGAACCTTTTCAGTTACGCGATAAAGGGGGAGTTGTCCATCTGGCCTTACCGGACTGGGAACCGTGGGCACTGGTGGCTTTTTCAACGCGCATCGGGGGGACAAGCAAGCCACCGTACAATACCTTGAATCTGGGGCTGCATGTAGGAGATGAAAGCGGGCGGGTGATTGTCAACCGTAAACGCTTTGCCCAGAGTTTGGGACTGGAAGCCGATGCCCTGGTCAGTGTACGGCAGGTTCACGGCTGCCATCTGGTTTGGGCTGGAGCTGCCCGCCGTGGCCAGGGGGCATTTAGCTGGGATGAAAGTCTGCAGGCAGCGGATGCCCTGGCCACAACGGAACGGGGCTTGCCCCTGATCACTTTTTATGCTGATTGTGTGCCTTTGTATTTTCTGGCTCCGGAAGGCGGAGTAGTCGCTATGGCCCATGCCGGCTGGCAGGGAACGGTGCAGCAGATTGGCCCCCTGGTAGTGCGGGAGTTATGTCAGCAACTGGAACTTGCTCCGGAGCAAATCTGGGTTGCGATCGGTCCTCATATCGGACCCTGCTGTTATGAAGTGGATGAACGGGTGGCCCTCAAGATCGAGGCTCTGGGGGTTGGAGGGCTTACCCCGGGACGGGAAGGCCACTGGCAGCTGGATCTGGGAGAGACCAACCGCCAGCTTTTGCTGCAGGCCGGGATCAAGCCGGAAAATGTCTGGCAGAGCCGCTATTGTACTGCCTGCCATTCGGATTTGTTTTTCTCCCATCGCAAGTCCGGGGGCAAAACGGGCAGGATGGGAGCCTTGATAATGCTGAAATAAAATGGGGAGGTAGATTATGGCTACCATTTTGCTGGTTGATGATGATCCGCTGATCGTAGAACTGGTACAGTTCAATCTGGAAAAATGGGGTTACCAGGTGCTGGTGGCCAGAGATGGGCAGGAGGCCCTGAAACTGGCCCGTAATGAAAAACCGGATCTGGTGATTCTGGACCTGATGTTACCGGTAATTGACGGCCTGGAAGTTTGCCGCCGTCTGCATGATGACCCGGCTACCCGCAATATACCGATTATCATGCTGACGGCCCGGGGTGAGGAAACCGACAAAGTGCTGGGTTTGGAGCTGGGAGCTGATGACTATATGACCAAGCCCTTCAGTCCCCGGGAATTGCTGGCCCGTATCAAGGCTCGCTTGCGGCGGCTAAGTCCGGCCGAAGAAGGCAAGGAAACGGGAGAAAAAGGGATCAGCTATGGGGAAGGGGAAATCATGTTGTTTCCCGAAAAATACCAGGTGGAAGTACGGGGCAGGAAGCAGAGCCTGACCCCCAAGGAGTGTGAGCTGTTACAGCTCCTGATGACCCATCCGGGCCGGGTGTTTTCCAGGGATTATCTGCTGGAGAAAATCTGGGGCTATGACTATGCCGGTGATACTCGCACTGTGGATGTGCATATCCGCCATTTGCGCATGAAAATAGAAGCTGACCCGGCCAATCCCCGCTATCTGGAAACAGTACGTGGGGCTGGCTACCGCATGAGGGAGTTGGAGCAGTGAAGAGAAAATTTCACTGGAAGATTATTATTTTATCCCTGGTAGTCTTAACCGGTGCTTTTATTCTGGTAGACCAGGTGCTGGTCAGTCGCTGGGAGGCCCGGCTGGCCCGCCAGGCCCACTGGCAGGAAAAAGCGGATTTGCAGGCAGAAGTGACCTACCTGCGTCGCCTTTTGTTTGAAGCTCTGGTGGGTACCCTGGTGCTGGCAGCTGGAGGCAGTTACTTGCTGGCCGTGCGCTTTACCAAGCCGGTTCAGGAGCTGGCGGAAGGGGCAATGGCGCTGGCCAAAGGGGATTTAAATTACCGTTTGCCGGTGCGGGGCGATGATGAACTGGCCTATCTGGCGGTGGCTTTTAACCGTATGAGTGAACGGTTACAGCAGCAGATCGAGCTGGCGGAATGGGAAAAACAGCGCCTGCAAACCATTCTGGCTTCCATGGCGGAAGGGCTGATCGCGGTTGATCGCCTGGGGCGGATCATGCTGATCAACCGGGCGGCCTGCAAGATGTTCGGGGTAGAGGCCAAGGATGTCTCCGGCCGAACGGTGCTGAGCCTGGTGCGCCATCCGGAAGTGGAAGAGCTGATCCGCAAAACCGTTCGACTGAAAGAGGTGCAAAAATCCGAAATTCGCCTGGCTGGCGAGAAGGAAATCTTTCTGCGCCTTACCGCTGCGCCCCTGGGCCAGGATGCCCACCATCAGGGGGCGGTAGTGCTGATGCAGGATATCACCGAATTGCGCAAACTGGAACAATTGCGCACCGAGTTTGTGGCCAATGTTTCCCACGAATTGCGTACCCCACTGACCTCCATTCGAGGTTTTGTAGAGACTTTGCTGGATGGGGCCATGGAAGACCGGGTGCTGACAGAACGTTTCCTTACCATCATCCAGTCAGAAGCAGAACGGCTACAGCGTCTGATCGATGACTTGCTCAGCCTGAGCCGGATTGAGGCACCGAGGGCGGAAGTGGTACGCCAGCCGGTGGATGTGGCGGAAAAGGTGCAGAAAGTGGTGGAAATTTTACAACCCCTGGCAGAAAACAAGGGTCTGGGTTTGCTCCAGGAGATTCAGCAGCCTTTGCCGCCGGCGGCTATGTCCGGGGATTTGCTGGAACAGGTGCTGTTGAACCTGATTGATAATGCCATTAAATATACACCGGCGGGATCTGTTTCCGTCAGAGTCTGGGCGGAAGCCAATCAGATCCGGGTGGAGGTAGCCGATACCGGTATCGGCATTCCCCCTGAGTCTTTACCGCGGCTGTTCGAGCGCTTTTACCGGGTGGACAAGGCCCGTTCCCGGGATCTGGGCGGGACAGGCCTGGGCCTGTCCATTGTCAAACACATTCTGGAACGGTATGGCCAGACTATTGAAGTCAAGTCAGAACTGGGCAAAGGCTCGGTTTTTTCCTTTACACTCCCGGTTTATTCCTGAAGCAAGCAGGAAGTGGCTGGTTTTTGTAGAATATAACTTAGTTAAGACACGAACGAGGTGAAAGAATGAACAAGCAAAAGCGGAGAAAGAAAGAGTACAGGTTGTTCGTGTTAGCCAGTATTGTCTTGCTGCTGATCGGGGCGTCTGTCCTCTGGTGGGGAATTCGCTTTATGGCCAACCGGATTGTGGCCAGGGTTATAGATATTCAGCCGGTACAATGGGGGAAACTAGAAGAGGTGGAACAGGCTGAGGCCTGGACCATCCGCCGGGAGAAGATTTTACCCGTTCCAGCCGGGGCTAAACTGGAGCCAGTGGTTCCCGAGGGGCAGCGGGTACGCCGGGGAGAAGTGATCGCTCGCTTGCAACAGGGGCAACTGGATGGTGCTGCTGGTCGCTGGGACGAACGGGTAGTTGCTCCTGAGCCCGGCCAGGTTTGCTATCATGTGGATGGGCTGGAAAGCGTTCTCCTGCCTGAGCTGATCGATACCGTTGAACCGGACCAGCTCTGGCAGGCTTTACAACAGGAACTGGGCAAAGAAAAACCCCCGGTCCAGGGGGTAAAGCTCCTCGACAATCTGCAGAACCCGGCTTTTTTGCTCCATCTCAACTCAACAGTACACTGGCAGGCGGGAAAAACAGTGCTTAAACTGAGAGGTAAGGATACCAGCCTGCTGGTGAAAAAGCTGAAACAACGCGGTGGTGAGACCTGGGTAATCCTGACCGCTCTCAATGAGGTGGGGGATCTGGCCCATGAGCGCCGGAACAATTTGGAACTGGTGGAAAGGACCTACCGCGGCTATCTGGTCCCTGCCTCTGCCCTGACCGAGACAGGGGGGAAAAAGGGTCTGTATGTGGTCTACAAAGAAATCGCCTATTTCAGGCCGGTGAAAGTCAACGGCCAGGTAGGGGAAATGGCGGCTGTGGAGGAAATAGCACCGGAAAACAAAGCGCCCTTGCTGGGCCCAGGTGCGCGGGTGGTGGTCACACCGGCCCTGGTTACCGATGGGCAAAGGGTGATGAGGTGAGAAGTATGGCTGATAGCTGGGCTGAGATTGCAGTGAATCTGGCCAGAGTCAGGGAGGAAATCAGGACAGCAGCCTTGCGGGCTGGCCGGCGGCCGGAGGAGATCACCCTGGTGGCGGTGTCCAAGACTGTGCCACCGGAGGGGATTCAGGCAGCTCTGGCTGCCGGGGTGACTGACCTGGGGGAAAACCGGGTACAGGAACTGCTGGCCAAGCAGCCGGAATTGCCTCCTGGACTGCGCTGGCATTTGATTGGCACGCTCCAAACCAATAAAGTAAAATATATTATCGACCGCATTCATCTGTTGCACTCTCTGGACCGCTGGGAACTGGCCCGGGAGATCAGCAAGCGGGCTAGTGCTCGGGGGCTGGTCCTAAAAGCCCTGATTCAGGTGAATGTATCGGGAGAAGAAACCAAACATGGCCTGGCTCCTGGCGATGTCCCGGTTTTTTACCGGGAAGTCCAGGAACTGCCGGGTTTACAGATTGAAGGGCTGATGACTATGGCGCCTTTTGTGGCTGACGCTGAACAGGCCCGCCCTTATTTTCGTCAGTTGCGGGAATTGGCCCGGGAGCTGGGACTAAAACATTTATCCATGGGTATGTCCAATGATTATCAGGTGGCCATTGAAGAAGGGGCTACCCTGGTACGCATTGGTAGTGATATATTTGGTGCAAGGAGGTAAACTAAAATGGCAAAAATTATGGATAAGGTAATGGGTATGATCGGTCTGGCCGATGAGGAAGAAGAACTGCTGGAAGAACAGGATGAGTTCATGGAAGAACGGGAAGAGCAGTTTCGTCGGGGCAAAAAGGCGCCTGTGGTAGCCCTGCCGCAGCAAAAAGGCATGAAAGTGGTAGTAATTGAACCGCGCGCCTTTGATGAAGTCCAGTCCATTGCCGATAATCTGAAAAACCGTCGCAGTGTAGTGGTAAACCTGGAAAAAACCGATCCCAGTGTGGCCCAGCGCATTGTAGATTTTGTTTCCGGCACAGTTTATGCTCTGGGTGGCAGTCTGCAAAAGGTTGGCACCGGTATTTATCTTTTCGTTCCCAATGGAGTGGACATTTCCTCCATGCTGGACAGCCGGGATGAGCAGCGGGATCGAGGCATTTTTACCTGGGTGAAGTAAGATGGCTTTAACGGATAAGCGTATCGGTTTTATTGGTGCCGGGGCCATGGGTTCGGCCTTGATCAATGGTTTGCTGAAAGCCGGACTGGTTACCCCTGACCAGATTTATGCCGCCGACATCCACCGGGAGCGACTGCTGGCCTGGCAGGAAAAAATGGGCATCCATGCCTGTGCTGATAATGGCGAAGCCGCTGCTGCCGCCGATATCCTGGTGCTGGCGGTAAAACCGCAGGCCATGGAAGAAGTGCTGGAGGAGATTCGGGAAAGGGTCAATGGAGATAAACTGATAATCTCTATTGCTGCTGGAATTACCACTACTCTGATTGAAACTTTTCTGCCCGGCGTGCCGGTAATCAGGGCCATGCCCAACACTCCCTGTCTGGTAGGGGCCGGGGCTACGGCTATGTGTCTGGGCAAATATGCTACTACAGCCCATGAAACTATGGCAGCCGCTATTTTTGGTGCTGTTGGCACAGCTGTTACCGTCAAGGAAAATCTGATGGATGCCGTTACCGGTTTATCCGGTTCCGGGCCCGCTTATGTCTACATTATGCTGGAGGCTCTGGCCGATGCCGGGGTGCGGGTGGGCATCCAGCGGGATATCGCCATGACCCTGGCGGCCCAGACCATGCTGGGGGCGGCCAAAATGGTGCTGGAAACAGGAGAGCATCCCGGTCGCCTGAAGGACATGGTTACTACTCCCGGGGGCACCACCACCGCCGGTATTTACGCCCTGGAAGAAGGTGGTCTCAGGGTAACCTTGATGAATGCGGTGATGGCGGCCACCCGGCGGGCCCAGGAAATGAGTGCCGGGCAAAAATAGGGAGGTAGTAGCTTGCTGATCAACCTGATTAATACCCTTTTTATGGTTTATTACTGGATGTTGATCATCCATATCCTCTTGTCCTGGTTTCCGGTTAACCGTTATAATCCTGCAGTTCGTTTCTTGCGGGATATGACAGAACCCTATCTGGAGCTCTTTCGACGGTTGATTCCACCTATTGGAATGGTTGATGTTTCACCCATCGTCGCTATCTTTGTCCTCGATCTGATCCGGCGCGGAGTGGTATCTTTACTCTACCGCTTGCTGGGGGGATATTGATGCGAGATTACTGGCTACGCCAGGCAGGGAAAGCGGAGGACAAGGCTCTGGTGGAGAGGCTCTGGGACCTGCTGGTCCAGGTGGAGACCAGAGAAATGCCCGGTTTCACTTTTTTTCTCGACCCTGGCCAGCAGGCGTTAGCCCGGAGTATGCTGGAATCATGGCGGCAGACGGTTGCCTATCGCTGTCAGGGCGGTTTTGCCGGGGAGCCGGAACGCTGTCGCTTGCTTTTGTTCCCGGCGGCCTGGGCCGAATTTGACTTCGACCAGCCGGGTGTTACAGTTTTGCGGGTGCAGGGCCGCTTCCAGTTCTTTCAGCCCGGTCACCGGGATATTCTCGGCTCCTTACTGGCCAGTGGCATTAAGCGCGAACTGGTGGGTGACATTCTCTGTACCGAAACGGGAATCTGGGTGGCTGTGGCTCAAGAAATTGTCTCTGCCATCCAGAGTCAGTGGACAAGGGTAGGACCTGTACCCATCGAACTGCTGCCAGAAGCAGAACCGCCCCTGATCCAGCGGCCACAGGGAGAGGAAAGGCTGGTCAGTCTGGCTTCCCCGCGTATGGATGCCCTGCTGGCCCAGAGTGTGGGAGTTGGCCGCCAGCAGGCTGTACAATGGATAGAAAGCGGACTGGTACGCTTAAACTGGAGAGAATGTCTCAAGCCGGATGCGGAAATTCGTCCGGGTGACTGGTTATCTGTACAGGGGTTTGGCCGGGTTCTGGTTAAAGAACAGAAAGGCAGCAGCAAAAAAGGAAGATTATTGTTCAAAGTGGAAATCTGGAGCAAAACCGGCAGAGGAGGATGAGCGATGGCACAGGTCAAAACGCCCCTGGATTACAAAAACCCCGATTTTGAACGGGGTTTTCGGGGTTATAGTCCGGAAGCGGTGGACAAATATGTAGCCGAGTTGCTGGCTGACTATGAGAAGATCTATAAGGAAAACCTGGAGCTGAAAGAACAGCTGGCCTCCAGAGAATTATCCCTCAGCCATTACAAGCGCCTGGAGGATGATATCAAGGAGGCCCTGGTGCTGGCTCGCCGCACTGCCGATGACCTGCGCCGGGCAGCGGAAACAGAAGCTACAGCTATCCGGGCGGCGGCAGAAAAGGATGCCAGCCAGCTGATCAGTCAGGCCAAAGAGCGGGTAAAAGATATCTTGCAGGAGCAGGAAGAACTGCTGAAACTCAATCATAAGCTGCGTACGGAACTGAAAGCCATGTTACAGGCTTATCTGGACTTGCTGGAAAAGGGAACCTACTTTGCAACAGAGACTAAACAAGAATAATCCATAGAAAGAAAAGCGGCAGGAATCGGGCATTTCTGCCGTTACTTATTTTGGGGAGGTATGCAGCAGCTTCAGAAAACTAGACTATAATTGATTGTATTTAACTGTTTTGCTACAATAAAAAAATGGAACTATTATCCATTGGTAAAGCAGCAAAGTCCGGCAGGGTTTCGGGGAGCTGATCAGGAATGCCAGAGAAACACGAGAAGAACAAATTTAGCATAACTGTGTGCGGGGAGTTTTTTCCGGAGATTTACACGGCTCACCGGTCTTCGAAATGGAGCCGGGGCGAAGAAGACCCGCTGACTACGGAGATG